>CACWKL010000017.1 GCA_902761495.1 uncultured Pseudomonadota bacterium | reverse complement strand
GCAAGAAGCTTGCTGCGAAGCAAGAACCCGCCTGGGGCAGTCTCTGTTAAGAATTCTGCCGATAGGAATCCTCTTCCTTTAGGGAGAGGTGGAGGTCAAACAGCACTCGAGACAGACTCGCATCATACAAGCGTACACCCCGTAACTTTTCAAAAATTACGGGGAGTTGGGAAATTACTTTACTTGTGAACCATCTTTGTTAAACACACGTAGTTCTGTATAATGACCGGCGACTCTGGAGGACATATCACTGTTTGGATCATAAGCTGAATCAAAACGTAATCTCTTAACGTTATTCCCCAAATTAACTCCGTAGCTGACGATCATATTTAATTGTCCGCCAACGTGATAAAATGCTTTGTCTGCATCATCTTTTCCCTGACCTGGAAATACCCAAATATCTATTCTTCTTCCTAGTGCTTTTGCTATCGCCTCCCAATTGTCATAATCATAGGGATCGAGTCCTCCCGTTTTATGCATATACTCACCTAAAGTAGTGTTTTTTCCAAAGGCTTTTTGTTGTTGAAGTCTTATCCTGGTAGTCTTATCTACACCAAGAGCAAGAATAGGACACTGACTGTTGAGCTTATTAAAGAGGGAACCATGGTCTCGCTGCATGAATTTATATTCACTTTGATTCCTCAATATAGTCAAAGTCCGCAGAGTATAATCTCCAGGATTCATAAAACCGATATTTGATAGATATTGTACTTTGAGGTCGTCTGATATGGAGGCGTTTGATATGAAGTTGTCTGAAATTTTTTGATTAAAAGGTTCTTCTAGCTCAATGTTTTCTATTTCTATTGCTTTTTGCAAAAACTTGCTTATACCTTTTCCAGCTTTTTTCTTTTCTTTCGAATCGGCCTTCCTTTTGGATTCAGCGATCGCTTGTTGTAATTGATATTCTTCCTTAGATTCAGTAATTCCTCTTTCTAATGCTTCCCTATTTTTAGCATCTGTTACAAGCGTAAACAGAGAATTCTCTTTTACTCTTTGTAATTCAGCTTCCTCAGATTCAGCAGGTGCTTTTTGTTCTTCAGCTTCTTTCTTAGATTCAGCAAATACTCTTTGTAATTCAGCTTCTTCTGCTTGCTGTAATTGATATTCTTTCTCAGATTGGTTATTGTCCTCAAGTTGCAACATACGTAGGGAGTCATAAATTGCTTCTTGTTCTTGTAATTCTTCTATTAGTTCGTAATCGTTATCAGCTTGCAACCGCATAGAATTTTCCCTTGATTCTTGTGAGACATCTCGGGAAGACTTCATTCCAAACACGGTCGCCGATGCAAACAGCATATTCGCGATAATTAGTGCTTTTTTCACTTTTTGCTCCTTTCTTTGCAATACTCAACGTACACTTGCACCATGCAAGCATACATCTTTCACTAATTTTTACTAAAACTACACGAACTATCTTACGGATCTTATATCATAAAGCAATTTGCGTTGCAAATAATATTTTTATAAATTGAAAAATATTTCCGAGCCGCATTCCTTATAACTACGGCTCGGATTTGATAATTTTGATTGATTTTTATGGGACTATTTTGGAAAACAGTATCACTAGTTTCGTAAGCATGTTGAGACGGTTTTGCTTGACGACCTGGTCCTTAGTGTTTACCAAAACTTTGTCAAAGAAGTTGGAAATGCTTTCTTCCATACTGACGCAAGCATCCAGTTCCTTTTCGAATCGTGCGCAAATGTCGGATTCCTGTTGCTCGATTTCGGACAGTCGAGTTTCCAGCTCGCAAATCTTGTCGAACAACGCTAATTCTTCATCTTCAGAGAAAAGCGACGAGTTAATCTCGGTTGTAGCATTATTTTCGATGATATTTTTGGCGCGCTTGTAGCCCGACATCAGCTTCTCACCCTTCGGAGTCTTCATGATTTCGTTGAGAATTGCCGACTTCTGATAGATCAACAGTATGTCACGACTGCTACTAATCAGTGATAGGACAATGTCGTGGTCGATGCCGCTGTCCTTCAGCAGAACCTTAAAACGCTCCATGATGAAGGCGATAACTCTCTCTACCGTTTTCGGATTGAGGTCGTTCCCCGGCAGTTGCTCGAAAGCTTTTTTGCTCAATTTTTCAAGATCTGCTTTGATATTATATTTTTTGATGATTTTCAAAATGCTGATCGCGGCGCGGCGCAGCGCAAACGGGTCTTTTGACCCTGTCGGTTCTTTTCCGATTGCAAAGAAACTCGTAATCAACTCGATTTTGTCCACCAACGAGTAAAAAGCACTGATCGGAGAGGATAATTCATCTCCCTGCAGATATTGTTCGCGAATCGCAGTGCAGACCTCCGGATTTTCTCCCTGAATTCGCGCGTAATGGGCTCCCATAATGCCTTGAAGTTCAGTGAATTCGTAAACCATGCTTGTCGACAGATCACATTTTGCGAGGGTTGCAATGCGGACCAGAAGGTTTTCGGTATTTTCGTCGATGAAGGAATTCTGATTTTTTAATTCCGCCGCAGTGAATCGGCATAAATTCGTCACTCGCTGAATTCGATCGAATACCGAGCCCAATTTCACATTGAAAGTGATTTTTTTGAGGGAATCCATATGGTTGTCCAACGGCTTTTGCAAGTCTGTTTCGAAGAAAAATAAAGCGTCAGCCAAACGAGCATTCAAAACTCGCTCGTTTCCCGAAATGATCGTTTTTCCATCATCGATCGCAGCGTTATTCGCAACAAAAACGAAATACGGAGCTAACTTTCCTTCCTTATTTCGAGTTGGGAAATATCTCTGATGAACCTTCATCGGTGTAATGATCGCTTCTTCCGGCAATTTCATAAATTTGCTTGGAACCTTTCCCATTAATATGACAGGATATTCAACCAATCCGATAACCTCATTCATCAAATCTTCGGAAACAATGACCGATATTCCGTGCTGCTGTTCAATGGATTTGATTTCATCCAGCACGATTCGGCGACGTTGTTCACGATCGACCACCACAAAATTTTCTTCCAACTTTCGGAGATAATTTTCCATATTTTGAACAGAAAACGCTGCGGGAGCAAGAAATCTATGACCGAAAGTTTGGTTTGTCGACTTCAGTCCGATCTCGTCGAACGCGAAATCCACAACTTGCCCTCCGAACACTGCCAAAATATTTCTGATCGGTCGGACGAAATGCATTTGATGACTTCCCCAATGCATCGACTTTTTCCAAGACAGCGACATGATGGACTTTTTTATGATTTCCGCCAAACAATCGCGAGTATTTTTCGCTGCGTGATGAATCGCCAGAAATACGAAGGTTTTCTTGTCGATCGTTTTCTCAAAACAGTTTTCACGTGTGACGCCATTTGCTTTCAGGAATTTCTCGATCACCTCCGACGGAGCCGTAACTTGCGGTCCTTTTTTCTCCTCCTGAAAATCCTGAGTTTGCTCACCCAAATCCGCAGAAAAAACAATTCTTCTCGGAGAAATGAAACTCTTCACGTCAGAATACGAAATTTTCTGTCTATCGAATTCATCTGTCATCAATTTTTCGAATTCCGCAATTGCTCCCGCCTGAAATCTCGCCGGAATTTCTTCAACCAAAACTTCTAATAAAAAATTACTCATGTCTCACCTGTGCTTCACAACATGCCTTTGCCAAAGCTCTTACCCTGGCGATTCTGTCGACCCTTTCCGCAACGCTCAAACTCCCGCGGGCGTCCATCAAATTGAACAAATGACTTGCTTTCATGCACTGATCATAAGCCGGCAGAGCCAGTTTTTGACATGCTAATTTCTGACATTCTCTTTCAGCGTCCATAAAATGCTGATTCAGTTGTTCAACATCGGCACATTCAAAAGAATATTTCGAAAATTCGACCTCTTGCTGCATGCAAACGTCGCCGTAGGAAATTTTTTCCGCGCCCTCTTTTCCGTTCCAATTGAGATCGTAAACATTGTCGACCGACTGCAGGAACATCGCGAGTCTTTCGAGACCGTAGGTCAATTCGACCATTACGGGATTACAGCTGATACCTCCGACCTGCTGAAAGTAAGTGAACTGAGTGATTTCCATACCGTCGCACCAGACCTCCCAGCCCAGGCCCGCAGCACCAAGAGTCGGACTTTCCCAGTCGTCTTCGACAAAACGGATATCATGCAATTTGTAATCTATTCCGACAACTTCCAAGCTTTTAAGATATATATTTTGGATATCTTTCGGCGACGGTTTTATCACCACTTGAAATTGATGATGCTTCTGTACTCGGTTTGGATTTTCACCGTAACGACCATCTGCAGGTCTTCTGGACGGCTGAACATAAGCTGCCTGCCAACTGTCAGGTCCTAATGCTCTTAAAAATGTATGTGGACTAAAAGTACCCGCTCCAACCTCCATGTCATAAGGTTGAAGCACAGCGCAACCATAATCACCCCAATATTTATGCAGGGCGAAGATTATATCTTGAAAACTTTTCATAATAAAACACCAATTTTACGTGGCAGAATACCACATCGCCACCTCAAAATCCATGAGAATGAACACAAAGGCTTGGTTTAATAATTTTCCGCTTTTTGCTCGAAGTATGACTTCGGATGGCTGCAGACGGGACAGACTTCGGGAGGTTGGATACCTTCGTAAACATGCCCGCAATTTGTGCAGATCCAGAAGATTTTTTCTTCTTTTTTGAAGACCGAATCGTTTTGTATGTTCTCCAGAAGCTTGCGATAGCGCGCCTCATGCTGTTTTTCGATTTCCCCGACCATGCGAAAGAGGCGGGCGATGTCTTTGAACCCCTCTGCCTCAGCGTCTTTTGCGAAATCTTCGTACATTTCCGTCCACTCGTAATTTTCGCCGTTCGCTGCAGCTTTCAGATTGCTTGCGGTGTCGGAAATTTTTCCTCCGTTCAGTAACTTAAACCAAATTTTCGCGTGTTCCTTTTCGTTTCCGGCGGTTTCCTCGAAAATTCGGCTGATTTGAACATACCCGTCCTTTTTAGCTTGTGACGCAAAGTAGGTATATTTATTACGTGCCTGAGACTCTCCTGCAAAGGCAGTCCAGAGGTTTTGTTCGGTCTTTGTTCCTTTTAATTCCATAATAGATACTCTCATTAACTCTTGCTAATAGGATATTATCAATTCCATGCGAAATAAAGAGGGAAGGTTGAATAGAGGAAAACATGATCTCCTCTTATTTTTTTTATTTAATAAATTATCGGATCATCATATGGATCATCATATGGATCATCATATGAATCATCATAAGGGTTGAGGATTATAGTATAAGGGTTGTCATAAGGAGGAACCCAACTAGATTCTGGCCCATTATCAGGATTAAACAAGTTCTTATTAGGGCGGAAAATTACGATGGAAGTAAACGAAGAATGCCTATAATCATTTCCTAAAAATTTAGGACTCAATAGGAAAAATCCAAAATCTTTTTTGTCGTTTAATGCTTCTCCTGTTCCCGAGGCCGACAAAATTGCTGTTTCCATAATGATTTTTTCTTCTCCATCTTGAATTTTTAACGTAGGGTAAATGTCAGTGGAGTCTGCATTCAGTTGTGCCTTCGTGGCAGCATACTCTCCAAAATTCTGATCCCAATTAGTTCCCCGTTCAGGATAGCAAAATGAATCAAAGGGAGAATGTCCGTCCATAACTAGAAAAGTTGAATGTTTAACAGAAGCTTTCCCATTTTCCCCTTTTACATAGTTTACTATTACAACGGGAACTGAAATAGACTTTTGCATATTCTCTTCATCGATACCAGAAAATCTGGTATTTCCCGGATGAGTGGTCAAAGATGACAGAGACATGGCACACATGAGATCTTGTTGTGTGATTTCTTTTTTATCTTTTCCCCTTTTTTTCGAGATGTTTTGGATGATATTCACCATTTGTTGTGCCACAAATTCAGTTTGTGAATAGTGTCTTTTAAGTTTTACGACATCGTGTATATAGGATGTTGAGGTAATAAAAATTGGTATACAAATAGCGAATTCAACCAATATTGATCCATAATTTACAGAGCGAAGAACTTTGAGCTTTTTGGTAAAATAGTTTGATAATTTTGAAATTTGAGAGATGAAACTATTTGATTTTTTACGATTTTTGTGTTGCTGATTCTCTCCGTCAATTTTGGAAAACCATCTCATCATATGCTCCGCATTACAAAACCTACGAAGACATTTTCTCAGGAAAAAGTTAAAAAAGCGTAAAAATGTTCATAACAGCGCAATTTTATCACAAACTGACCGAGTTAACCAATTCTTAATTGACTTTTGTGAGGTACTACGCGAAAATTACTTGTTTGCTGTAATGTGTTGGAAAGTAGGGATCTATGAAAAGGGATAAATGGTTTGCTGGGACCTTAGTAATTCTTTTAATTTTGAGCGGATGTAAGGAAAAAAAGCCTGTTCAGATGGCGGCTCCTGTTGTTGGAGTGGTGAGGGTTGCGAAGCAGAATATTCCTTTGAACATAGAGGTTCCTGCAAAGATCACGGGATCTTTGGAAATTCAGGTCAGAGCTCAGGTGGGCGGAATTTTAAAATCCAGAAATTTCAGGGAAGGAGAGTTTGTTCATCAGGGGTCGAAATTATTTGAAATCGATGAGGCGCCGTATCGCGCAGCATTAACTCGTGCTCAAGGAAATTTGGCACAGGCGGAGTCGGAGTTAAAACGCACTGCTCGCGACTACAAGCGTATGGAAAAATTACATAAGGCCAAAGCCGTCAGCCAGAAGGAGTATGACGATTCGCTTTCAGCCTACGAGAAAGCGCAAGCGAATATGAAAGTGGCGGAAGGTGCGCTGCATGAGGCGGAAATCAATTTGGGTTACACCGAGGTAAAGGCACCAATCTCGGGAATTGTCCGCAAAGAGGCGCAGTCGGTTGGAAATCTGGTTTCTCCGAGTGGCGAGAACAGCTTGCTGACCTCAATGGTTCAGATTTGTCCATTGCATGCGAATTTCTCAATTTCGGGCTCCACTTGGACGAGTGTAGGTAAAAACTTTCATAGCGGGAAGGTCCATCTCGCAAAAACGGATGATGTAAAGGTTCAAGTGGTTATGGACGATGGAACGATCTATCCGCAGGAGGGTAAGATCATTTTTATAGACAGTAGCGAAGATAACCAGACTTCGAGTATTTCAGCAAAAGCTGAAATTCCAAGTACTGCTGTTCAAAAAATGCTGTTACCGGGGCAATTTGTCAGGGTGCGAATTATTGGTCACGAGTACAAAGATGCGCTGGTCGTTCCGGCAACTGCTTTGGTTTCGACTCAGGCTGGATTTATGGTTTATGTTGTGAAAGAGGATAAAACGGTTGAGGTTCGCCCGGTGAAAGCGGAAGTGATTGGCAATAAAGCGGTCATCGGCGACGGATTAAAGGAAAATGAATCGGTTATTTGCGAGGGGATCATAAAAGCGCGTCCAGGACAGCCTGTTACTCCGATATTCAACGAAATTGATGCCGGGTCTGATACTGAATCGCTGCCGACGGAGGCCTAAATGATTTCACGTTTTTTCATTGATCGTCCGATTTTTGCGACAGTCGTTTCTCTGATAATAGTTCTGGCGGGGCTTGTGTCGATGGACAATCTGCCGGTCGAGCAGTATCCGAACTTGACGCCGCCGACCATTATGGTAAGGGCGATGTATCCGGGAGCGAGTGCCGAAACTCAGGCGGAAACCGTTGTTGCTCCGATTGAGGATAAAATCAACGGTGTCGACGGCATGATTTACATGAACTCGACTTCTTCCGGAAATAATGGTGAGTCGAACATCAACGTATATTTTAAGGTTGGAACAGATCCCGATATGGCGATGGTTAATGTCAATAACCGTGTTCAGCAAGCGACGACGACCCTTCCCGAGGAATGCAAAAAATACGGTGTTACGGTTCTGAAGAGAAGCCCGTCCATTTTGCAGGTCATGGCTTTCTATTGTGACAATGGCAGATACAGTAACACATATGTCGGAAATTACGTTTTGCTGAATGTCGTCGATGAGCTAAAGAGAATCGAAGGTGTCGGTGAGGCTAACGCGATGGCGGGAAATACCTACTGTATGAGAATTTGGTTGCAACCGGATAAATTATCTAAGCTGAATTTGAGTGCAGCAGAGGTTGTTGCCGCAATTCAGGCTCAGAATTCTCAGAAGGCGGCAGGAGCAGTCGGAAAAGAGCCGATGTCTTTGAAAGTCGATCGAAATTATCTGATTACAGCGGAGGGAAGATATACTACAGAAAAGCAATTCGAGGACATCATTATCAGGGCATTTCCTGACGGAAGGACCTTACGGTTGAAAGATATAGCGAAAATTGAGTTGGGTTCTCAAAGCTACGATATGATCGCGAAGACAATCGATGGATTCGATGCAACTCCGATTATGATTTCCCTGGCTCCAGGGGCAAATGCCTTGGCGACCGCTGAGAGAATTGCAAAAAAGATGGAGGAGCTGAAGAAAGGATTTCCAGAGGGTATTACATATAAGACGATCGTTGATACGACAGGTTTCGTAGAGAATTCGATTTCAGAGGTTTCCCATACTCTTTTTGAAGCGATTTTGTTGGTCGTGTTGGTTATTTTTGTGTTCTTAAAAAAGTTCAGAGCAACTTTGATCCCGTGTTTGGCAGTGCCTGTGTCGATTATCGGGGCTTTTGCCGGAATGATTCTGGCGGGATTCTCGATAAACACTCTGACTTTGTTCGGACTGGTGCTGGCGATTGGAATTGTGGTTGACGACGCAATTGTCGTTATCGAAAATGTCGAGCGTATCATGACGACGGAGGGACTGCCCGTCAGAGATGCGACGATTAAAGCAATGGACGAGGTGACAGGGGCCTTGATTGCGATTGTTTTGGTTCTGTGTGCGGTTTTCGTTCCTGTTGGATTTATGGGTGGGCTCGCGGGAACCATGTACAAGCAGTTTGCAATCACAATCGCGGTTTCCGTGGTTATTTCGGGAGTTTGCGCGCTGACCTTAACTCCTGCTCTGTGCGTTATTTTCCTCGAGAATAACGGCAGAGGCGCGAAATTGGTAAAGTTCAAGGGAAACAGATTTTTCGATTGGTTTGATAATGCTTTTGCGAAACTTACTGAAAAATATGTGGCGACGGTTTCGTTTTTTACGAGACACATAAAGTCTTCTTGCTTGACCATCGGCTCGATTATTGTTGCGACAGCATTGATGTTTAAATTGACTCCGGGGGCGTTAGTTCCGGATGAAGACCAAGGTACCTTCATGACAGCGATTATTATGGATCCTGCTTCTACGATTAAAACTACGGAATCCGCTGCCAAAAATGTTGCGAGAGCCATTGCTTCGGATCCGAATATAAAAGATTGTTTATATGCTGCTGGATTTGATATTTTGAGCAGTTCGGCTTCTACGAGTTCGGGAACTTTGTTCACAATGATGAAGGATTGGAGTGTCAGGCCGAATGCTGATCAATCGGTGTCAGCTACCACGAAGAAAGTCATGGGTATAGGATACCAAATGGTTAGAGGTGGTTCGGTTATTTCGTTTGGATTGCCTGCGATTGTCGGTCTGAGTATGACGGGAGGTATCGAAGGGTATCTGCAGAAAGTGGGAGACACAGATAGCAAGGCGTTAGAAGAAAAGGCGCGAGAGTTTGTTGCGGCGGCGTCCAAACGTCCTGAATTAATCCAGGTTCAGACGACTTTCAACGCAAGTACCCCGCAGTTGAAAATGGTGGTTGACGAGCTGAAAGCGATGTCGTTGGGTGTTTCGATTGCTGATATTTATACGACGATAGGAACAACTTTCAACACTTTTTATGTAAATGATTTCTCGAAAGCAGGTCGTGGATTCAGGGTTATGGTTCAGGCAGAGGATAAATACCGCGCTTATCCTGACCAGCTAAACGATGCTTATGTAAAATCCAATACGGGAGCTATGATTCCGTTGTCGGCATTTGTGAAATTTATCCCGACGGTCGGTCCGACAATGATCGAGCGTTACAACATGTTCTTTGCTGCGAAAATTATGGCGACGCCTGCTCCCGGATATTCTTCGGGGCAGGCGATTCAGGCAATGGAAGAGGTTGCTCGCGAAGTCGGTGGTTCAGAATATTCATTCTCTTGGACAGGCTCGGCTTACCAGGAGAAAGAAAACGGTGGATCTTCGTACGATGCTTTATTGTTGGGAATTGTTGTTGTGTTTTTGATTTTGGCGGCGCTTTACGAGAGATGGACTTTGCCGATTTCCGTTTTGCTGGCGGTTCCGTTTGCTATGTTCGGAGCTATTTTGGCTGTGTATCTGCGAGGACTCAGCAACGACATCTATTTCCAGGTGGCTTTGATCACTTTGGTCGGATTATCTGCTAAAAACGCGATTTTGATTGTCGAGTTCGCTGTGATGTTCAAAAAGCAGGGTATGAACTTGGTCGATTCGGCGATAAAAGCTGCAAAATTGAGATTCAGACCTATCATTATGACGTCTTTTGCCTTCATTTTGGGATGTGTTCCGTTGGCTATCAGCAGCGGAGCAGGAAGCGCAAGCCGTCACGCTATCGGAACAAGTGTTATCGGAGGAATGTTGGGCGCAACAATTTTGGCACCGTTGTTTGTTCCTCTATTTTTCGTATTGGTTACGGAAATGAGCGAACGTGTAAGAGGAGGAAGGAAAAATGCGTAACTTACTATTAACTATAACAGCGTTAGTGCTGGCGGGATGCGAGGTCGGTCCCGATTATGAGCCGCCAAAGTTGGATATGCCGAAACTTAGCGATAAAGAGGATATGTCGATCTTCAAGAGTCAGCAGTGGTGGAGCGTGTTCAATATCAAGACGCTGGATAAATTAGAAGAGCAGGCGCTGAAACATAATGCCGATTTGAAGATCGCCATTGCAAATATTGATGCGGCAAAAGCGGAAGCTGGAATTTCTGGGAGTGGAATGTGGCCTCAGATATCAGCGTCTGGCGAGGGCGGAAAAACCTACATTTCGGCAAAGGGAAAGAATTATATGCCGGGATTGACGACGAAGCGAAACGCTACAGATTATCTCGGTGTCGTCGGGGTATCCTACGAGTTTGATTTCTTCGGCAAGTACAGGAGGGCTGGTGAAGCGGCGCAGGCCCAGCTGTTGGCGACTCGAGCGGCGAAGGATGTTGTGTTTCTGTCGATCACGTCTCAGGTCGCGAAAAATTACTTTTTGATTCGTGCCCTGGACGCGAAATTGGCGATTGCGCGAAGAACCTTAAATACTCGCCAGCAGACTTACAACGTTTATAAAAGCCGTTTTCGCAGCGGATATTGCACCGAGCTGGATTATCTGCGTATCGAGTCTGAAATGGCATCGGTCAAAACTACGGTGCTAAGCTTAGAGGAGGCACTTGCAAAGGCTGAAACTTCAATGAGTGTACTGCTGGGCTGCAGTCCGAGATTGTTCATGGACCGTAAAACGTCTCCTGATCAAGCGATCGAGCGGCTGAGGATTCCGAACAGGGTACCGAAGGGCATTCCGTCGGACATCCTGAATCGTCGTCCTGATTTGTTGCAGGCAGAGGGGATGCTGATCGCGGCGAACGCGAAAGTAGGGGAGGCGAAGGCGGCCTTCTTCCCGTCGATTTCTCTGACAGGCGCGCTGGGGGTCGAGAGCAAAACGCTGGGCAAGCTGTTCTCTTCGGGAAGCGACGTGTGGAATTTCAGCGGCGGAATCAGTCTGCCGATATTTACGGGTGGAAGGTTATCGTCTATGAGCGATCAAGCGAAGGCGAACTACCGCGCGGCTTTTGCTGCGTACGAGAAGACGGTGCAGGCGGCTTTCAAAGAGACTTTGGACGCGTTGGTTTCCAACCGCAAGAGTCGGGAGATCGTTCAGTCGCGAACTCGCCAGGTCAACGCTCTGAAGCTAAGCTATAACATCGCGAAAAAGCAGAAAGAAGCGGGCTTGATCGGATTGATCGACTTGCTGGACGTCGAGAGAGGTTTGCTCGCCTGCGAAATGGACCTCACCACCGCGCTGCAAGATCAGCTGAACGCAGTCGTTGATCTCTGCAAGGCTCTCGGAGGAGGGTGGAAAAGGTTTTAGTCCAAACCAATTTCGCGGAATTAAGAGAGAGCCGAAATGGCTCTTTTCTGTTCCCTAGAATCTTTGAAATTCTGGTTTATCTCCTTAGATGCACAATGTATGGTTCCGTCTTATTAGATAGATCTTGATCGCTCATGCCTGCCTTGTTTTTTCCAGCCAAAGTGAGACCTAATACATTATCCTCTAAGTTATCATTGTCTAAATGGTACTCTGCATTTTTAGGAAGGTCTTTTACCAACTTTCCGTCTATTTTTAGTTCCTTCAAACTATTCATGCTCCATAAAAAATCAGGAAGATGGTTTAAATTAGGGTTATTGTGCAGATACAGCTTTTTTAATCCCTTTTTATTTTTCAATAAGCGAGGAATTTTAGTAATTTGATTATTTCTGATATCCAGCTCTTCTAAGTTCGTTAACATCCATATGCAAAATTGGAGCTGAGTCAAGTTTTTGTTGCTCCAGTCTAAGCTAGACCTATTTCCTCCATTTTCAGTAAGAGGTGGCAGCGACCAGTATGCGAGCGATTGTTGAATAATTTTATCCTTCCAGCTGCTAGAGTAAAAATCGATTCTCATGCAATCATCGAGATAACGCGATAAACGCAAATTTTCTAAATTCGTCAGATTTCCCATAGATTCAGGCAATGTCTTGAGATTCGTGCCCACAAGATCCAGGATTTTCAGACTTTCCAGGTTACCAACAGAATCCGACAAATCTTTGAACGAATAATTGTTGGAAAGACGTAACTCTTCTAAATTCTTTAAATTACCAATAGATTCCGGTAAAGTACTTAAGGTTATTGTTGCCCAAGTCTAAAATTCGTAAATTCTTCAGATTTCCGATAGAGTCCGGCAATCTTTCCAAACGTATTTCGGGCTCCCTGCTTGCTCTCCTTCTATCATACACATCTAGCACTCTTAAGTTGTTTAGATTCCCGATAGATCTGGGTAATGTGTGAAGTATATTCCTCATTTCATTCGTTAAATTAGCTTTTGATTTTTCTCTTTTGAATTGTTCATCAATATCGCTATAATCAACGTGCAAGTAACGACAACCATGCAACCCGTCGTTGCCCAATTCCCATCTGGAGATCATTACAGACCTTCCGTCGTGAAATCTGCACTCAGCAATATCAGAGATATTTTTCCCATCCACTGTTCTTGCTCCCATCCCTCCCGCATCACTTATCCAGCAAGCCGCTGCTGCACAAACACTTAACAACAATTTTTTCATGATTTACTCCTTTTCTCACAAAACTACAAAAACTACGAGATTCCACACCGAGCGAAACCTCAACTACAGGAGGAGACTCAGGAACGAAACAGATTTATTATTCAGAAAATCCAATCAAATTGCATAAACTCTCCATCCAATGCTTCAAATTTAGCAGATAACAGATGTGTTTTGCAACTTTAAGTAAATAATTACACGTTACAGTTGTGGTACCATAATTTTTTCGATCGTTAGATGCAAGCAAAATTTTGTGGTATGCCAAATAGTCTAGAATTTGAAAATTCGGAGCATCATTTTTCAGGTAATAAAAAATCCCGTCAATTTAGACGGGACTTTATCCTTTTAAAACGACATCTAACAAGTCAAAACTTTAAGCAAACTCTTTAACTGTTTGTCGTTAACAAACGTTCCGTGTAAGCTTGCCTGTAAGGTATAGAAATTCCGGCTTCGCGCAACAACGGAAGCAACCGTCTGTAAATCTCCAAGTGAAGCAAGCGCAAAGATGTGTGAACTTTCAGAGTCCAACATATTTTGATACCTTCATCGGAAAGTGTCTTGACACCTATCAGATTTACATCTCCCAAAATTTTCTTAGAGTACTGAGGGTCAGCCTTTAACTCATCTATTACATCGACCAACAAACTGCTTGCCTTTTCTATATCGGAATCCGGGGCCACCAATAGACACTCGTTGTGCAAAAAGTAGCCTCTAGACTGGTTTGTAATTTCTGTGACGTTACTGTACGGAATTATATACTCATCTCCGTTGATATCACGCACGGTTAAAGTTCGTAGAGAAATTTTTACCACAATTCCTGATCTTCCATTGATTACAACCCAATCTCCGATATAGAAATTACTTTCGAACAGAAAAACGACACCTTGCAAAAATCCTTGAATTATGTCCTTTGCTGCCCATGCAATTGCTCCCCATACCACGGTCAAAGAAGCTAACACCGGCATAATAGGTATTCCGAACAGGGATAAAACAGTCAATCCCAAAATAAAGAGAAGAACCACAGTAAACACAACTTTAATGATAGGCATAAAGGTCAGGAGTTTTTCATAGTCCCCTGGGGCAGCCTTATCGACAAGTGAGTTCATGAACTCACCAAACGCATTGAAAAGAAGTACTCCTCCGAAAATAACTATAACGACACTCACTATTGTGTCATGGAAAATGTATCTTTGAACGTCTACACCGACCAGCCAAAGAATAGCTAAAGCAATCACTATGTAAAACGTTATTATCAAAACGTCACAAATCCAAAGCCAATTCGTCTTATGTACTTGGGTCAATTTTCCCTTATCAGAATCGATTAATCTCTTGATAAATCGATTTATGACGGCGGAGGAGGATACCTGAAGCATAAACATTCCCGCCAAAACGCAGAACATATCCCGAATATTGACGTACAACACCGTATCCAGAGAAACATTCATTTTTTGATTTATCAAAGGGATTACAACCATACCCAAGGATGCAACGGAGACAAATTTGCGACTGATGAAGTCGACTAATTTTATTCCAATTGAAAACTTTTCTGTAGTTAACAAGGTGAAGCATTTCTCAATGATTTTTCTTTCTGCGCACAATTCGGCAAAGTAGTAAATAAGAATTACTGCAGTGAATCCGTAACTTATGTAGTTCGGGAATTTTGTTGACAAGATAGAGAAAGAAGAAGCGACGATAAATGATACAAAAGAAATACGATACAACTTTAAATGAGAAGGGACTTCCTTGGAGTCTATCAGGTCGGAATCTACCAGCGATCGCAACAAAACCGATAATGCTGCAAACATAACAAGTACGGAAACAAACTCATCGGGTATTTGGTGAGGTACACACCCGGAAATCATTTCCGCTCCAACTACACAAAACACGATCGAAAAAACGATACCTGCAAGAAGGACTATAACTTTATCAAACCTATTCATCGGACCTTTTCGGATCCTTCTGAGTTCCCTATCCACAAACTTTTTCGGAAGATAAAAAGACAGAAAAAAAACTATAGCCAAAACGAAATTCGAAACCGCGGCAACCACCATCGGATAATTTTTCACCGTTTGTACAACCTGATTATAACACTCTATCATTCTCCACCTCCACTCCTTTCATTATAGACTGTAGAGAAAATAAAGTCAAACTTCTTGCGCTTTTCTGGGAAGACTTCAAGCACGCCTGAATTTGTGGTATGATCCCTCAAAAGTTTTGAGGAAAAAATGTTAGCAGAACTTGATAAATTGCTTGGTAGTTGTTTGTTTGAAATTGATCGATGCAAAGATTTGAAAAAATTAGAGGGAATCCGTGTCGCTGTGTTTGGGAAAAACGGTGAGATTACGGAGAAAATGAAATATTTGAAAAATCTGTCCCAAGAGGAGAAGCGAAGCGTCGGGGCAAAGATTAACGAAGTGAAAAGTGTGATCATTGAAAAGTTGAACGCTAAGTCCAGTTGTCTTGAGATGATCGAGCTGGAGAAAAAGCTGGCAAGCGAAAAAATGGATGTTTCTATGCCTGTAAATGCCCAGTCTTTTGGGTATATTCATCCGATCAGTAAGGTTTTTTCAGAAATTGCCACGATATTAAGTGGGTATGGATTCCGCTTTGCTGAGGGACCGGATATCGAGAGCGAGTATTTTAACTTTGATACCATGAACATGCCGGAATATCACCCGGCGCGTACAATGCACGATACGTTTTACTTGAACATACCTGCGGATGAGCATGGACGCAAATTGTTGCGCACTCATACTTCGCCCGTGGAAACTCGTTGCATGCTAAAGAATAAGCCTCCGTTAAGATTTTTTACTATCGGTAGAACTTTCCGCAGCGACTACGACGCAACACATACTCCGATGTTTGATCAAGTCGAGATGTTAGTGGTGGAGAAAGATGTAGGGATGGCGCAGCTGAAGTGGCTTATCAAAGATATACTGAAAAAATTCTTCAATCTCGAGAAGTTATCGGTGCGATTTAGGCCAAGTTTTTTTCCGTTTACCGAGCCGTCAGCAGAGGTCGATATAAATTATAGTATTGTGAACGGAAAGATGATTTTTGGTGCGGGTGACAAGTGGCTTGAAATCGGCGGTTGCGGTGTGTCCCATCCGAATGTGTTAAAAGCGGGTGGTATTGATCCGTCTAAATATCAGGGAATCGCTTTTGGTCTCGGGATTGAGCGTTTGGCGTCTCTCAAATACGGTGTACCTGACCTGAGAAATTATTTCGAATCTAATGAACAATGGAGAGAAACCTTCGGATTTTCTCCGATGGATTTATAGGAGAATGAAATGAGATTTTCATTTAATTGGCTGAAAAAATATTTGGAAACCGAGCAGAGTATTGCTCAGGTGGCAGAGAGTCTGACGGCAATTGGTCTGGAAGTCGAAGACCTTTTGGATCCCGAAATTGCCTTCAAGAACTTTAAATTGGTAAGTATTGAAAAAGCGGAAAGGCATCCGAACGCGGACAGATTGCAGATTTGTTCTGTGGTGGACGGCGAAGGAAATCGTTATCAGATAGTTTGCGGTGCACCAAATGCTCGTGAAGGACTGATTGCGATTTTGGCCATGCCTGGAGCAATAATTCCCGCATCTAATGAAATTCTGAAGAAAAGCAAAATTCGCGGAGTCGAAAGTCAGGGAATGATGTGTTCTTTCGATGAGTTGGCGATTGAAACCGAAGATGAATGCGATGGAATTATTGAAGTGACAGAAGGAACTGATCTGAAAACTTCCGTTGCAGATGTTTTGGGGTTCGATGGTGGGATTTTCGATGTGTCCGTAACGCCGAACCGTGGAGATTGTTTCTCAGTAAAAGGAATAGCCCGTGACTTGGCAGCTTACGGCGTCGGGAAATTTATTGAGAGTCAGCCAAAGCCATGCGAGGGTGACCCCGAGATTTCAACAAATGTGGACTACGAAGACGAGACCATTTTCAATTATGCTCCGCAGATGTCATTCAGAGTGATTTGTGGATTGAAAAACGAAGAATCACCAAAGTGGTTGAAAGATGCTTTGAAAAATGCTGGGCTGAATAGCATTTCGTCGATAGTCGATATCGCAAACTACTGCATGATCGATTGTGGGGCGCCATTCCAGATTTATGACTTAGATAAAATTGAAGGCTCTCTTAATATTCGATTTTCGTACAAGAATGAAAGGTTTTCGGATTTCAAAGGTGAACAACATACTTTAAACTCGAGTATTTTGATTTCGGAAGATGACAGTCACGAGCCATTGTGCTTGTTAGGAATTAAGGGGGGGTCTAAAGTTGCTTGCGACGAGAATACGAAAAATATTTTGATTGAGTCCGCTTATTTTAAATCGGAATGTATAGCGAGAACGGGAATTTATCTCGACGCAACCAGTGATTCACGAACCAGATTCGAAAGAGGTATCGACTGCGGAGGGTGCACTGACGCGTTGGAGCAGGTATCTCGTATGATCCTTGAAATTTGCGGTGGGACTGCCGGAAAAATTTTTACTATCGGCAGAGTGGATCATCCAAAGGTATCGGTTCAATTGACCAAACAAAAGCTTAAGAGCGTTTCCGGATGCGATATTGAGTGGAGTAAGGTTAAGGAGATCCTTGAAAAACTCGGTTTGACGATGGTTTCAGAAGATAGTATCTCTGCGACTTTCACTGTTCCGTCCTGGCGGCACGATTTGGAAATTGAAGAAGATTTGATCGAGGAAGTGTTGCGCATTAATGGATATAATAATGTTCAGGAGCAGCCTTTGTCTATGATTTCCGTTGGGGAAGACCTTTGCTTGAAGGATTTTTACCAGCTTTCGAATTTAAGAAAATTGCTGGCTTCCCGAAATATGTCCGAGGCTGTCGCGTATTCGTTCACGAAGAGAGAATTTGCTGAAGCGTTTAGGAAAAATCGCAAACTGATTTTTATAATGAATGCGATTACGACTGATTTCGAAGTCATGCGTCCGTCTTTGCTTCCGAATCTGTTGAAGACAGCAGTGTTGTCCTTGAACTACGGCGAAAGATCAGCAAGTATTTTCGAAGTAGGTCATGTTTTTGCCGATTCTTGTGTGCAAGAAACTAATGTTTCAGGAATTAGAATCGGGGCTGCAAATTCTCGAAACTGGCTGAACAAAAAAAGGAGTTACGATGTTTACGATGTTAAAAGTGACTTTTTCTCGATGCTAAACTTTTACGGTGTGAATATCAAGAATGTCAAAATAAAAACAGATACTCCGTCGTATTATCATCCGTCCAGGAGTGGTGCGGTATATTTTGGCAAGAAGTTACTGGGATGGTTCGGAGAGCTGCACCCAAAAATTAATAAACTTTTCGGGATTTCCGAGAGGATCATGGCTTTCGAGATGCTTCCTGCGATTAATGAAGTGAAGAAAAAGCGCCAAAGGGAATACAACTGTAAGATTTTCCCAAAAATCGAAAGGGACTTTTCTTTTATTTTCAATGGACAGGATGCTGTCGGAGAAATTGTGAACAATGTTTACAAATTAGATAATCGGATCGCGAAGGTTGATATTTTCGATTCGTTTAGAATAAGTTCTACTCAAAAATCTATAGGAATTACAGTTGTGCTGGATGCTGTCAGCAGAACTTTAACGGAGAACGAAGCGAATGAAGTTTCCGATAAAGTTGTGTCGTACGTGGAAAATTTAGGCGGAAAGTTGAGAAATCAATGAAGTTTATAAGAAACTTTTCAATTGTTGCTCATATCGACCACGGAAAATCCACGCTGGCGGACCGCCTCATGCAGTGTTGCGGGGCGATCAGTGATCGTGAATTCCATGATCAAATGTTGGATTCCATGGATATCGAACGAGAAAGAGGCATAACGATTAAGTCTCAGACCGTTCGTTTGGAATACAAAGCGAAAGATGGCAATACCTATCAGCTGAATTTGATGGACACTCCAGGGCACGTCGATTTCGCTTACGAAGTCAGTCGATCTCTTGCTGCGTGCGAAGGTTCGATTCTTGTGGTGGACGCAACTCAAGGAGTTGAGGCTCAGACCTTGGCGAATGTCTATCAAGCGCTGGAGCACGATCACGAAATTATCGTGGTTCTGAATAAAATTGATTTGCCAGCAGCGGATGTAGACCGAGTGAAGCAACAGATTGAGGACGTCATAGGTCTAGATTGTTCAGATGCGATTGAAATTTCCGCGAAACAGGGATTGGGTATCGAAGATGTTCTGGAAGCTTTGGTTACGAAACTCCCTGCTCCGAAAGGCGACGCGGATGCTCCGCTGAAAGCGCTTCTGGTCGACAGTTGGTACGATCCTTACATGGGAGTCGTGACTTTGGTGCGAGTGAAAGACGGAATTCTCAAACCGGGAATGAAAATCAAACTGATGGCGGCGAAAATGACCTATCCCGTTGAAAAAGTCGGGATTTTTACTCCGAAAACAAAGGAAGTCAGCCAGCTGAATCCGGGAGAAATCGGTTATATCATCGCAGGAATCAAAAGTGTCGGCGATGCGAGGGTCGGAGATACGATTACCGAGGAAAATCGACCGACAAGCGAACCGCTGCAGGGATTCAAACCGAGCATTCCGGTGGTGTTCTGCAGTATTTTTCCCGTTGATACGGTCGATTACGGAAAGCTGAAGGAAAGTCTCGTCAAATTGAATCTGAACGACGCGAGCTTTACTTTCGAGCCGGAAACTTCGCAAGCGTTGGGTTTCGGATTCCGTTGCGGGTTCCTAGGAATGCTGCACCTGGAAGTCATCGAAGAAAGACTCGAGCGTGAATACAATTTAGATTTGGTAACAACTGCTCCGAGCGTCGTATATAAAGTTCATCTGACCAACGGAGAAATTCTGGAGTTGCACAATCCGTCGGACATGCCGAACGCAACTCAGATAGATTACATCGAGGAGCCATGGATTCTCGCACAAATAATTTTGCCGGACGAATACCTTGGAAATGTTCTGAAACTTTGTGAAGAAAAAAGAGGGGTTCAGAAAAATCTCACGTATATCGGAAATCGCGCGCTGGTCGAATATTTGCTGCCGCTGAACGAAGTTGTTTACGATTTTTATGATCGTCTGAAGTCAATCAGCCGAGGATATGCCAGCTTCGATTATCAGCTGCACGGATTCGAAAGAAACGAAATGGTGAAAATGACGATTCTCGTAAACGGAGAGCAAGTCGACGCGCTTTCCATGATTGTTCACAAGGATAACGCTGAGTATCGAGGCCGCCAGCTTTGCGAGAGATTGAAGGATTTAATCCCGAAACACATGTTTAAAATTCCGATACAGGCAGCGATTGGCGGAAAAATCATCGCACGTGAAACAATTTCGGCTTTTCGGAAAGATGTCACCGCGAAATGTTACGGAGGAGATATCTCCCGTAAACGTAAACTTCTCGAAAAACAAAAAGAAGGTAAGAAAAAAATGCGCGAAATCGGAAACGTAAAAATCCCGCACGGAACCTTCCTTGCAGCTTTGAAGATGGAACAGAAGTAGGATGTGTATGTACGCGTTACGTTCGGAACCTATGTTATACTAATTTCCTAATGACATTACTATAACAACTGGTATAATGGGGAAGGAAAAAAAAAGAAAGAGATGGCAGGTTATAGTGAAGATCTACGCGTTA
>CACWKL010000016.1 GCA_902761495.1 uncultured Pseudomonadota bacterium | reverse complement strand
AAGTCCTCATCTCAGCAGCAATGCCGGACCTTATCTTAGCGACTGGATTCCAGTACGTCTCGTTTACATGTTTGGCATCACTGCTTGTTAATTTTCGTTGATGAAGGTTGATTATGTCAAGATACGTTTTAGGAATGGATGTCAGTAAAAAAGATATTTCTTTGGCTCTTTTGAAAGATAATCGTTTCTTTGAAAAAACTATTCCTAATTCTCTGGCGGGATTCAAAGAAATTTTGAATTTTCTTCAAAAGCATAACGCTCTAAAAGCTGAGTGCTTTCTTGAATCAACCGGAAGTTATTCCGAAGCCGTTGCGGATTTTTTGTTTGACAACGAATTTGTTGTAAAAGTCGTAAATCCTTTCAAAATCAAATCTTTTTCTCGTTCCAGACTGTCCAGAATCAAGACTGATAAGAAAGATGCTCAATTAATCGCAGAATACGGCGCTGTGTCAGCAAATGATCCGAATTATCAAAAACCGTCTGCGGTCGTTCGATCCATTCGTTCCTTATACAGAACTTATCTCGCCCAAACTAAAATATCTTCTCCATGCAAGAATCATATCGAACACTCCTCTTGTGAGCTTGATAAGAATGTTTGGACGGAAACTCTCTGCGAATTCGAACTTCGTCGTAAAAAAATTGTAAAACAGATCACTGATTTGATAAATTCAGATAAAAAATTGAAAACCCAGTTCGAAAATCTGCAATCAATTGACGGTATCGCTGAGATATCTGCTATCGCTATTCTGGCTGAAGTCCTGTCGGTTGATAAGTTCGTGAACGCACGTCAATTGGCTGCTTATTGCGGTCTCACTCCTCGCATTTGCGAATCCGGCACTTCTGTGCACAAAAAACCCAGAATTTCTAAATTCGGAAATTGTTTTTTGCGCAAAGCGTTATATTTTCCCGCTATTGTGGCTATTCAACGCTGCGAACAATTTCATCGATACAGTCAGAAATTGCTTTCCAGAGGTAAAGCTACAAAGCAAATCATCGTTGCTGTTATGAAAAAGATTCTCCTCGCTGCCTTCGCTATCCTCAAATATGACTGCAAATTCAATCCTTATTTAATTTTCAAAACTCATTGAATTTTTGTTCGGAACACCTTATCAGAACCACCATTGGAAATATCAAATCTCAATTTTCCCTTCTTTTTCAACAAGTTGAATTAAAACAAAATCATTCACTAACCAAGTGATACTTAAAACGAACTTTTCGTTAAATTTCCGAATTCTCCTTACAATTCAAACAGTTACGCCAAATTAGATCGATTGGTAACCAAGTGATACTAATAACATAACAAGTTCTACTTTATAAAAGTGTTTAGTGTTTACTTAGTCCGAAATGCAATCACGTTTATATAAATTAATTACTTTTTCCCAATATTCCGAACAAATTCATTTCAGGGCTCTTCATAATAATACGAATAATCTATACCTTTCATGAACATTTCGCGGTCATTGATTTTATCGGTTAAAGCATTTTTCAAAAGATGTTTGATTGCGCCAGAATAAACAACGCTGTCGACCATCGCATCAAGATACTTTTTCTTGTTTACCAAGCTCCAATCTATGCAAAGATGTAATTGTTTTTTTAAGATCATATCTAACCATATACGAGTGGCACGACCATTTCCTTCCATGAACGGATGAGCAATGTTCATTTCGACGTACTTGTCCACAATTTGCTCGAAATTATTCATAGGCATTTTTTCGATATCTGCAAGCGTACGATCCAAGTATTGGATCATTGCAAATTGGAATCCCCCTTTTGCTATATTTTTTGACCGAATTTGTCCTGCGAAATCGTATAATCCACCGAACAGATATCCATGAATTTGTTGCAACCCCTTTACTGTACCAACCTCAATCTGAGATAAAAGAGAACTATCCCACAAAGCATACGCCTTATTTTTGCTTTTACCGTCGAGAGTTTCATCGCTGTATGTAAACCACGCAATAAAACGATTTGCCTGAGCTGACGGAAAAACTTTCGCAAGAGCAATAACTTGTTCATAGCCTATCACATTGGTTAATCTCATTTTTCCATCTGGTGCTCGCAGTTTCAAGTGGGTAGTGTCACTACCCAGTTCGTTGCCTTCTTTTTTTAGCTTGGCTTTTAGATACTTCCAATAATTGCGGTTTTTCTGATAATTATCTTCATTTCGTAAGACTGCAACAATATCTAAAACTGAAAAAAGCCATTTATTGCTTGATTCATCCCAAATAGCACGAACTTCTCGATCATCAAAAAAACGCATTGAGATTTTTTTATTCATTTGCTTTTCCTGTATACAATCCAAACTATTTATCGTTTTACACAAACATATATACTCGTCAATCATATAACACTTAATGGATTAATATAAGCAATATAGATCGATCTTTTATCAAAAATCGCCTGACCAATTATGATCGGCCGCTTCTTCTATATAATAATCTTTTTCATCTGGATTATCTGTTCTTAAAATTTTCATCTTGTTAGACCAACTTAAATTCGCTAGATAGACACAGTCTGTCGAATTCTGGATACATATTGTAGAACATGTCTCATGTCTTTGTTAATTAGCTTCAGAAAACCCTCGACCAAATATTTCTGTTAAACATGCAGACAAACTTTTAATGAGGTTTGCCTCATATTCTGCTCAAACTTTTCCAGCTGATTCTTCTTCGACTATACACTGACCTATCTTCCCGGATGTTTTAATCATAAAAGAAGTAACATAATAACAAGCTGTTGCATAACCCCCCTTAGAAACTCTGATATATCGGCATAAATTGCAAAATTTTATTCGACGTAAACGCTCTAAATATACAAATTTCCCTTTTTTATCGCAATTTAGCCCCAAAACACATAGTATACTGCTTGAAAAAAAGCCAGGGCGGAGAAAATAAGGAGGATATTTTTGACTTTACAGACTTTTTTTCTTAAAGAACTCAAAAAGGTGTGGCCTCGCTGTTTCTTCGTGAATGATTACATCAGGAGGGAGCTTACCTTTCCTCCATCACTCTTTTGAACGTTATTGCGTAGAACTTTTTGACGTATTTTCTTCCATAGCATTCTGTAAATAATCTTGTACGGCAGATTTGAATTCCGATTTCTCTGGCTGACGATTTTCAAGAACTGCTCGTATCTTCTCCAATTTACCGTGAAAAAATTTATTCATTAATTGTTGCTGCACATCTTTATCTTTACATTGCTGTATTACTGAATACTTCGGAGAGTACTTTATCATCTCTAAAAATTTCTCATAAACATAGTTATAAGGAACTTCTCGGATAGCCTTCAGCCCTCCTGAAGCTGGAAACTTTAAAGTAGAAATAAACCTATCTTTATCAAACATGCGCTTTAGCATTGATAGACCATCTCGTGAATCTTTAGTATGTTTTAGTTTGTAAAACTCTATATATGAAAGCAATAACGATTTTTTACTTCTAAGTCTTTCTGTACTTAAAATCATTCCAGCAATCTCAAACGCCTCAAATGTCAATACTCTATCTATATTCATATTCCAAAGATTTTCTGGTAAAATCCCCTTCGGAGAAAGTTTCATAATACGTAATACATTTGTTGCAAATTTTTGAATCCTCTCTGGATGTTGAATAAATTTTTCTAAAATTCCGATTTTATTCTCATTCAAAAGACGTGGTTTTGAATAGGTAGAATCACTTTTAGGATCTTCTATGGCCTGTTTTTCATCAAAATTAACATGGTTCCAGAATAAAAAGTTATTAGTACCATATTTTCGTTTCTTCTCATTCTGCTCTATGAACATATCATGCTTAAGTCCTCCATAGCTAAAATTTACCTGTATAAAATTACTAACACTGTTCTCACTGTAATTTTTGAACATATCGACAAAATTTTTTCTTTGATCAAATTTTCCAAAATCTACCTTTTGCAATCTGACATTATCGACAAGGGTATTATCCCATGTAAGAGTTGGACGACTTTTGTATTCGCAAACTTCTTTAAAAAAATTTAGAGCTTCTTGATAATCATAATTATCAAACAAATCACTTATACTTTCTCGTTCTTCATGTAAAATCTTTTGTTTTTTTATCTCTGCCCTGTGAGTATATGAATTATCGTAATCATTCTTATCTACAGAGCGTTTCATTCCAAAAGTATTTGTACACAACAATATAACTGAACACATACAACAAAGTTCTGATTTCATTTAAACTCTCCTCAATATCAAGTACCTTCTTAAGGTATTATCACTTGCTTAGAAAAAGTCAATTAGTCTGTTTTATATGACCGATTTTATGAGCTAACGTCTGCCCAACGGATCTCAGATATTATGAAGCACTGATGTTAATTCATTCAATGCTATTCCCATGTACCTCGCGTAGCCGTATCCCTCGGCATTGATCAATAAGGTCGGTCGATCTTTGCATTTGATTCCTATAGTCAGCATTTTCCCATCTTTCATTCCGCCTTGATTCTTTAAGAAATCGAATGTCTCTGTCAGAGGATTATCAATCAGTTTCTGATATGTGGCCTCTGTCAGTTCAACCGTTTTTTCCACGATTACGCTTTCGGCTTCTTCTATGTATTTCTTCGTGATCTTTAAAACCTCTTCGAAGTTGATTGGCTTTCTCACCATCAGTGCTTTTGCTGTCCTCATTTTTTATCCTCTTGCTTTTTCGAACACACAAATACTGCATAACCATTTGTTTATCAACTGTTTTTTAAGTATTTTTGATATTTTTGAAAGTTTTTCTTAAATGAGGAAAGCGGGATAACTCCCGCCTATTGATTAGCCGTTAGCTGCTTCTTTCAGTGACTTACCCGGCTTAAACTTCACTGCTTTCATCGCCGGTACTACCATTTCCTTGCCGGTCCTAAAATCTCTGGCTCTCCGTGCTGCCCTCTCTGTAACACAGAACTGCCCAAAGTCTACTATAGAAACATCTTCACCTTTTCCTACGGCTTCCTTTACAACCTCCACAAAGCCATCTAGAAATAAGTGAGCATCTTTCTGTGCTAATCCTGTTTTTTCTGCTATTTCAGTTATAATCTCTTTTTTATTCATGATTTCCTCCAAATTCTTGATCATCCTAGCACACTTATTTCCCTCTTACTAGGCGCAAAAGCCTTGTATTCCTCAGATTCGAGCTGTTATCTTACATTCTTTTACTTTCTGGATAATTTTAGTTGACTTATCCTTCAACCCAAGTGATATATACAACACTGAAATTAGAGGAACTTACTATGAATGAGACCATCAATTACCGCATCGAAAAACTCGATAAAATCTTGGCTGAAGAAACGAAGTCAGGACAGGGAATAAACCGTGTTTTATTTTGGGCTTACGAAATGAGCGTGGAAAATAACAACAATTATTTAAACTTTGCTGATACGATTTGGCCGGATGATATTGCACCGATCGTTGAGACCTGCAGAAAGTACGGAATTAAAGAATTTTCAATTTCAAGTACATGTTCCGGTTTAACCACGACATTGGCTGATTTTGAAGAGCATGGGTGCAAAGTATGTGGTTTAACAAAAGCCAATACGAGGTATAAAGGTGAAACAGTTCCGGCAATTAAGTTGCAAGTGTTGTGAGTAGTTTTAGGATGTAAAAACTTGACAAACTTTATCACTAGTGATACTATAAAATTAAATAATGAGGTGATAGATGGCTACCGTTGAACAGCGTGTGAATATTGCTCTTGATGGCTTTACTTTAGAGCTAGTTAAGCAGATGGCGAGAAACGCTAAGACTTCCGTGTCCAAGATTTGTGCCGACTTAATTCGCCGTAGAATCGAAGATGATGAAGATGCTTATTACGTAAAACTAATCAACGAAATGGGCGATATTTCTAACAAAAAAACTGTTTCTCTCGATGAAGCCAGAAAGTATTTAGATGCGTTACCAGATTAGATTAACTGAAGACGCATTGAAGCAACTCACTAAACTGCCTCGAAACTTGCGCAATTCTATTTTGAAAGCCATAGAAGAACGGTTGTCCGAAACACCGTATAGATTTAAGCCCTTGGTTTGCAACTGGAAAGGCTATTTCAGAATGAGGTTTGGAGACTATCGTGTAATCTACAAAGTTGAGGAAGAAGCAGTCACTGTTGTAGTTGTACGAATCGCCGCCCGAGGTTGTGTTTACAACTGATTATTCATTAAAATTCTCCATTTCCCCTCATTTGGAGATTTTTCGGCTTTTGGAGAGAGATTTTTCGCAAAATATATAGATTGGAGACTAATCAAATACATTTAAACTTTGATATGGATTAATAATAATTCCCATATAGTTGACAATTTTTCTTATCAAATCACACTAGAATAGCTTTACAAAACAATGTGTTAGATATAACCTGGTGGACATTGCAGGGTTCGAACCTGCGACCCCCACGATGTGAACGTGATGCTCTACCGCTGAGCTAAATGTCCAATCCTAAAAACTTGAATGGTGGAGCAAATGATACTTAAAACAGGAATGCCTTTGGAGACACCAAATCGTAATTTTTCTTTGTTTTTCAATAAGTTAAATTAAAATAAAATCATTCACTAACCAAATGATACTTAAAACGAACTTTTCGTTAAATTTTCGAATTTCTTTTGTAATTCAATCAGTTACTCCAAATTAGATCAATTGGTAACCAAGTGTTCATAACAATGGGAAAAAAGTGCAATAAAAATTCCGTAAATAACAAGAAAAAAAACTAAAGTATAAAAATCGAATCGGCTAAAACCATTCTGACTATGGGATTATGTATTGACCAGGATTCAAAAAACACAAATCTTTCGATAGAAGAAGTCAGAAGTAATTTTGATTCGGAAGAGTATAAAGAAAAAGCAAAAACATATATCAAAAATTTGATGCATATCACTGATGCTGAATAAGAGTATATGATTCGCTTTGAAAACGGACTATATCAACCTGAACTTTTGTTTGAAGATGAAAAAATTCTAAAACGTATCGAACAACATTCGATGGCTTTATGGAAAATGTAAAAAAGGAAGAGTTGAAATATTCTGCATGCTTGCTAATGACATTTTAATGCAATATTCAGGGTTAAGCTCTCTCTATTGTCAGGAGTCTTGAAGATGTTATACTGGGAAAGAGAATAAATTTGGTTGAGAACTATAGTGTACTTAAAAATGAAATTGATAATATTCGTCGTTATAATTTTTGCAGTGTTTGGAGCTGTTTTTCTATATATCCATTTTCCTATGTTCGGACGATTACCGCAAGGTGAGAGATTAGCGCGCATTCAAAAAATGCCTAATTACAGAGATGGTCAATTTCATAACATTCATGCTACTCCGGTATTGATAAAAAAGGGACTTGCTTCAACATGGTTTGGTTTTCTGTTTAGAAAAACGAAAAATTTAACTCCACCGAAAGCGTTACCTTCGATCAAAACAGATCTGAAAAGACTTAATCCAAAAGAAGATGTTATGGTATGGTTTGGACATTCGTCTTATTTTCTGCAAATCAGTGGCAAACGAATTTTGATTGATCCTCTTTTTAGCGAGGTTTCGTCACCTGTTCTATTTTTCCCGAAAGCGTTTGAAGGAACCTGTACATATCAAGCTGACGATATTCCCGAATTGGATTATTTGATTATTACGCATGATCATTGGGATCATCTCGATTATCAAACAGTTAAGAAATTGCGCACTAAAGTACAAAAGGTAATCTGTCCATTGGGTGTTGGTGAAACGCTGGAACATTGGGAATTCAGCAAAGATCAGATAATTGAAATGTATTGGGGAGATTCTCAGAGTTTGGATGGTGAGTTATTTATTCACTGTCTACCATCAAGACATTTTTCCGGAAGAGGTTTTATCCGAAATAAAACGCTATGGGCTTCATTTTTGATTAAAACAAATAATTTGAAATTATATTTCAGCGGCGACTCTGGATACGATGACCATTTTAAAGAAATTCAAAAAAAGTTCGGAGCGATAGATTTTGCGATGCTTGACAGCGGTCAGCATGATGAAAGTTGGAAATATATTCATATGATGACGCCTGATGTGGTGCAAGCTGCGCAGGATTTAAAAACAAAAATTTTGATGCCATCGCATATTTGCAAATTAAGTTTAGCATATCACCCTTGGGATGAACCAATGGAAGAATTGGTTAAATTCTCAAAGAACAAGGATTTTAAACTTTTTATACCGATGATCGGCGAGAAAATTAATCTGCAATCGAAAGAATGGTCACTAAAAACTTGGTGGCGAAATATAAAATGAGGAAGCGCTGTTTCTAATTCATTGCATAATAAAATGTGGTGTTATTAATTTGAGATGATTATAATGAGATTGAAATTTGAATAAAATGTTTGTTGGAGTAATAGCTATGAAGTTATTGAGACTTGCGTTTTTTATGTTGGGGGGGTGTATTGTGTGTTCGGCTTGCACATCTGAAGTAAAAAAGATTTCAAATGCAACGATAACAATTAATATTTATTACACAGGTAAAAATAATAATGCCCGCAAATTTGCTGAAGAAATGGAGCAGAGTGGCACAGTTGCTGCTATTCGAAAAGAAGCAGGGAACAGGAGGTATGAGTATTTTTATCCGAAAAATGATGAGCAAACAGTGCTTCTTATAGATACTTGGGAAAACCAAGAAGCCTTGAACAAGCATCACAATTCTCCGATGATGAATAAAATCGCAGAACTTCGTAATAAATACAATCTGCACATGAAAGTAGAGCGTTACGTAGAAGATGTATCCGGTGTTCCTGATCAAGATAAAAAATTCATCAAAGAATAGGACATTACTAATCAGAATATCGTTTACCTCGAATAGCGCTGTCGGTTGAAATGATACGTTGTTTTATATGGGGCGAGATGAAAAATAAACACAACCAATTTGGAGTACCACCAGTACTTTTCGGCAATTCAATTAGCAAGACAAACGAAGACGGATTACTTTCCGCTTCGTTTTCTGATTACTTCAAATTATTTCTGAAAAACTCAACAATCTTTTCAAACGGAATTTTTTCGAGATTATCGTACAAATCAACGTGATTTGCGTCTTTTACAATAAGCAATTCCTTATTACTACCCTTTAATCTTTTAAAAGCATCTTCGCTGAAATATCTGCTGTGAGCTTTTTCTCCGTGAATCATAAGCACCGGGGAACGAATTTCATTACTGTAGGATAAAATCGGCATATTGATCATCGAAAGCGACGACGTCGTGTTCCAATTTCCATTCGAATTTATCGATCGAGAGTGGAATCCACGAGGCGTTTTGTAATATCCGAAATAATCTTTTACAAACGGCGGTTCGGTGCCTGTTAATTTTTCAGGAAGTCCCGGCGCTTTCGCATAAGTTCCATTCTTGAAATCATCTGTGCGCTGGGTGTTCAATTTTTGTTTCATCTCGTAACGAGCATTTTTGTCGACCGAGTCATTGTATCCGCGTGCACTAACTCGTGTCATGTCGTACATTGTTGATGCAACGGTCGCTTTGATTCGAGTATCAATTGCGGCAGCGTTTAACGCGAATCCTCCAAAACCGCAAATTCCCAAAATTCCGATTTTTTCATGATCTACATTCGGATGATTGCTCAGAAAATCAACAGCCGCACCGAAATCCTCCGTGTTTATATCGGGAGAGGCTACACTTCGAGGTTCTCCTCCGCTTTCGCCTGTGTAGGAAGGGTCAAAAGCAAGAGTTACGAATCCATTTTCCGCAATTGTTTGAGCATAAAGCCCTGAAGATTGCTCTTTGACCGCCCCAAAAGGTCCGCTGATGGCAACGGCCGGCATTTTTTCGCCCGATTTGTTTTTTGGAATGTACAAATCTCCGACCAAAGTTATTCCGTAGCGATTTTTGAAACTGACTTTTTTCACTTCAACCTTATCGCTTTTTACGAATACTTTGTCCCAATTTTGTTTTTCAATCGAATTCATGCCGCATCCTCCTAATACCAAAGGCAAGACCAAACTTATCAAGTATATTTTTTGAAACCTCATTTTGTCCTCTCCCAGATTAACAGATTCTGCAAAGCAATTACAAATTCCTCATATCAATAACAAATCGGAACTGCACTTTTCCGTTCACGATTGTATCGTAAGCTTCGGTTATCTGTTTTGCAACCTCATCCGGAGTTCCTTTGATAATTTTCACCTTCGGATAAATGTTATTTTCTACGGAATAATCAAGCATTTCCTGAGTTTCTTTGATTCCGCCGATCATTGATCCGTAAATTTTTCGATTCGGTGTAAAAACGAACGAATTAAGGCTGATAGACGGAAGATTTTGTGTCGCAGGAAGTCCGACTATCGCAAATTCTCCTCCGAATTTAAGCATTCTCAAATATGCCGCCATATCGTACTTTGCCGGAATCGTACTAAGGACAAAATAAAATTCATTCAAATGGTCTTTGTAAAAATTCGGACTTTTAGAAACATCTACGAATTCCTTTGCGCCCATTTTCATCGCTACTTCGCGTTTCTCTTCAGAAACATCAAATACCGTAACTTCAGCTCCGATCCTAACGAGATATTGAACTGCCATATGTCCGAGTCCGCCGAATCCCGCGACCGCAACTTTATCGCCTTTTCGGACTTTTGAGAATTGAATTGGCGAATAGGTTGTTATTCCGGCACAAAGCAACGGTGCAACTTTTTCAAAATCGGCATCCGCAGACACTTTTATCGCAAACTCCTCTGAAATTACAATATTATTCGAATATCCGCCCTGAGCAATTTCTCCGCCGTGAAATTTATCTTTCGATGCATAAGTGAAAACGGCGTCAACACATTCCTGCTCACGGTTGTGACGGCAAGTTTCACAATTCGGATCTTTGCATGAATTTACCATGCATCCGACACCGGCATAATCGCCGACCTTGAATTTCGTGACATTCTTTCCGACTTGAGTTACTTGTCCGACGATTTCATGCCCCGGTATCATCGGATAATGCTCTTTTTCATTCCATTCTGAACGCGCCTGATGAATATCGCTGTGGCATATTCCTGCGTACATAATTTTTATAAGAATATCGTTGTCTCCGACCGCATGCCGTTCAAATTCGTATGGCTTAAACGGACCATCTTTGCTAAACATTGCATATCCTTTTGATTTTATCTTTTCCATGCTTCCTCCTGTTTCAATTGCATCCGTAACATTAAAACACAAAGCAAAAACTGACATTATCAAAGCTAAAATTCTGCTCATGTTTAAGTTCTCTTAAAAGTTAATAATTCATGATAATCTCAAAATAGTAAAAATTAAGTTAATAAATTAAACTTTTTTTAATAAATTTTAGATATTCTGTTAATTGTCAGAAAATTTTAGTGTCGGAGGATAGTATGAATCTGAAGAAAGTGCTGTTTATTTTTGCATTTTGTTCTTTTTTCAGTTTAGGAGCTGAAAGCATGAAAGATCAAACGTTATCAGAACGACAACAAGATATAGTCCTAATTTCTTCAAATACCGCTAGTGGAAATATAAAGGAACTCAAAAATGTTTTGTCGGATGCTTTAAACAGAAAGACTCTGAAAATAAATGAAATAAAAGAAATACTTGTACAAATGTATGCCTATTGCGGATTTCCTCGGAGTTTAAACGGAATCAATGCCTTTCTTGAGGTGGTCAATGAACGGGAAACCGCCGGTATAGAGGATGAAATCGGAAAAGAAGGAAAAATTCTCCCTAAAAAGATCGATAAAAATAAGTATGGTGAAAATGTTCGTACGAAATTAGTCGGTTCGCGGCAAACAGGAGCTTATGCGAAATTCGTTCCTGTCATCGATGATTACTTAAAAGAGCATTTGTTTGCTGATATTTTTGCGCGCGGAGTTCTTACAAATCAGGAAAGAGAAATTGCAACGATTGCTGCTTTGAGTTCTCGAAAAAGTGTTGAATCTCAGCGAGATGCGCATATAAAAATCGGAAAAAATATTGGATTGAGTCAAACGCAAATTGATGAAATTTTGAAAATCGCTACGACTCTAAAAAATCCATTATTTGGAATCGGTCAGAAAAATGATGCCTTCGCTAAGTATTTCAAGGGACAAAGTTACTTAAATGTCCTCACAAAAGAAGGTGTTATGACTTGCAATGTTACTTTTGAACCTGGCTGCAGAAATAATTGGCATATCCATCACGGAGGCGGGCAAATCTTGCTTTGCACTGACGGCCGCGGATATTATCAGGAATGGGGAAAACCTGCGCGCGAACTTCATCCCGGCGATGTTGTGAATATTTCAGCAGAAACAAAGCATTGGCATGGAGCAGCAAAAGACAGCTGGTTTGCTCACATTGCAATAGAAGTTCCTGCAAAAAACGGAAAAGGTTCAACAGAATGGTGCGAAGAAGTCAGCGATGAGGAATATAATAAGTTGCATTAGGAGAGGGGAAGATTATGATTAATATATTGAAAAAATTATCCACATTACTCGCTGGACTAGCTTTAATATTTGGTTCGGTAGATGCAAAAAAATATGAAAATGCCGAAACTAAAAAAGCTTTGATCGTTTATTTCTCGCATACCAGAAACACAAAATTGATTGCTGAGCGAGCTCAAAAAGAACTTACTGCAGCAAATTATCAGGTTGATTTGCAACGCATTGAACCGACAAAAAATTATCCTGAATACGGAGATAAGCTACGGAATTTAGCATTAAAAGAAGCTAACGATGACAATTGCCGTCCTAAGTTTAAATCAATGAATATAAATGCTCAAAACTATGATCTGATTTTGATCGGAACTCCCGTTTGGTGGTACAAAGCACCGAAGGTCGTGCTGTCATTTATGGAAAAACAAGATTTTTCAGGTAAAAAAGTTCGTTTTTTCATAACTCATGCAGGTGGTCCGGGAACATGCATCAGTGATATGAAATCTGCATGTAAAGCTGCGAATTTCGGAAAAAATATCGACATATACTGCAATTCTCCGGGAAACGGAAAAGTCGATTATAATGAGACAATTTCATGGATTAAAAAAATAAAAGAAGAAATGGAGGATTAGATTATAAGAAATTTAATAACAGCATCGGTAGCGTCACTATTATTTTTAAGCGGTTGTGATTCTGTAAATCATATAGATAAAGCGGAGGTAAAAATGACAACAGAAAAATCAGTACCTTTAATTGTTTTAAGCAACGGAACAAAAATTCCACAACTAGGGCTTGGAACCTATCGCCTTGCAGAGGGAGATGAAGCTTATAATTCCGTATTAACGGCATTGAAAGCTGGATATCGACACATTGATACAGCTCATGCGTATCAAAATGAACGCAGTGTCGGAAAAGCGATAAAAGACAGCGGCATTCCTCGCGATCAGATTTGGCTGACAAGTAAATTATGGCCGAATGAATACGGAGAAGGAAAAACGCTGAAAGCGATCGATAGGATGTTAGCTCGTTTAGGCGTAGATTATCTAGATCTTGTGTATTTCCACCAGCCTGTCGGAGATTATATCGGAGGTTGGAAAGAAATGGAGACGGCTTTAAAAAGCGGTAAGGTTAAATCAATTGGTTTCTGTAACTTTGATAATGACGAAGTTTTTGAGCCATTTTTAGAAAATGTAAATATGAAACCACAAATTTTACAGATTGAATGTCATCCTTATGCGCAAAGAGATTATTGGCATAAAATGGCGAAGAAATATGATATAAAAGTTGAATGTTGGTTTCCTCTCGGCGGAAGAGAAAGTAACGGTTTAATTTTGCGCGATCCTGTAATTAATAAAATTGCGAAAGCTCACGGAAAATCTGTTGTTCAAATAATCTTGCGTTGGCATATGCAGAGAGGATTTATCGCTATTCCTGGATCTTCAAATCCTAAACATATTAGAGAAAATATAAACATATTTGATTTTTCTCTGACCGATGAGGAAATGGATCAAATTAACGCTCTGAACAAAGAAAAAAGGATATTTAATGTCTCTCTCGATGAAAAAAGACAAAAATATACCCGGATTATTATCAATGATTAAACCTAAGATAGATTAATGGCTCCCAATTGCGGAGCCTTTTTTATTGCGCATAACTTAAAATATCCTGAGAAGAAATTGTTTTCTGACCTTCAAAATCCGATTTTGCAATATTTATCATAGCAGATGCAACGGTTTCAGTTTTCATTGGTTTTTGATCTTTGAATAATCCAATCGAATTTGCAAATTGTAAGGCTCTCACCAACAATTTTTCTCCGAAACGATCTGAATTTTTACGAATCAGCCCCGGAGGTTGAAGAATTACTACACTCGGAATTCCCAATTTTTTCACATTTTTCTCAAGCGTTCCTTTCATCTTCAAATAAAATATGCGTGAATCTTTATCAGCTCCGACTGATGAAACCAAAATATATTTTTTAACGCCGTTTTCATGCGCAGCTTTCGCAAATTCAAACTGATAATCATGATCGATTTTCCATTGGGCTTCTTCACTTCCGACTTGTTTGATTGTTGTTCCCAAACACGAGAAAAGCACATCGCCTTTTACTTTATTCTTCCAAGTTTCGGAATGCTCGAAATCGATAACATGAACGTGAAATTTCGGATGATCAAAATAAATATTTCGGCGAGCGAACACTTCAACATGTTTAAAAGAATCATCGTCTCGAAGCTGTTTCACAAGATCACTTCCGACTGCTCCCGTCGCTCCGATTACAATTGCCGTCAGCATTTTTTGTTTTCCATCAGTCATTGCTTCACCAATCTTTTTGGGCTTGTTAATTGTAACATTTTTAACGGCATCTACACTAGTTTTATTGAAAATTCCAGCAATATCCAGTATCGACATATAGCCCAAAATCAGAAATAACAAAAAATTTATCGCTTTCATATTTCAATTGTTTTTAATACCTTTGCTGGATTGCCGCCGACAATTGTGTTTGGAGCAACGTCTTTTGTAATAACTGCGCCACCTGCAAGGACAGAATTATCTCCAACAGTTATCCCTGGAAGTACAAGGACATTTGCTCCAAACCAAACATTCTTACCGATATTTACATTCTTGCATTTCAACACGGCCAAATTATTTAAATCGTGATTAGTTGTTACAATTGTAACATTCGGACCGATATAACAACCGCTTCCGATTGTAATTCCTCCGGCCCCCATGCAAGTAAAATGATGATTTATGAAAACATTTTCGCCAATCGATATATGCTTCGGAAAATCGAGCTGCATCGGACTCATAATATAGCTGTTGTTCGGAAATTTTCCTTCAAATAATTCACCAAGCAGCGGTTTAACTTTTTCTAAATCAGGTGTGAGATTGTTAATTTCATGACATTTTATTGCCGCAAACATTATATGCTCAAATGCCGGCTTATATTCTTCTGATGCCATATTAACAGGTAGACCATTTCTTAATTTCTCAAATACATCCATTTTTCTTTCACCTTATAAAATTTGTTAGTACGATTTCTTCTATTTGAGGAGGTTGAATTCCTGATTTTTTAGCAGCTTCTTTGCATTTCAAATGCCAAACCATGTTTCGGGCTAAAATTCTTAAGTTTTGCATTCCTTCAGCATCTTTTTGAATTTCTTCACCATTATGACCATGAACCATATTCCAATATCTTCCTGAAATAATAGGCATTTCAGTTATCGTAAAATATTTGTTCAATTGATCCAGCGTTGCAGTTGAACCAGAGCGTCTAGAACAGACAATCGCAGCACCAGGTTTATGCTCAAACGCTCTTTTTCCAGATGAAAAATTTACGAAAAATGCTCTGTCCAGAAAAGCGATAGCTCCTCCCCAAGCAGATCCGTAATGAACAGGAGAGCCGATAATAAAACCATCAAATTCTGATGCATACTTTACAAAGTCATTAACTTTATCTTGGATAACACATTTTCCTATTTTTCGACAGGCGAAACATCCACGACATGGCTCAACACTTTCTGGACCGATTTGATAAATTTCAGAGTCAATACTCTCTTCTCGCAAAGTATTTTCGATTGATGTGAGTGCGGTAAATGTTGATCCTTTCGAATGAGGTGAGCCATTTATCAGTAAAACTTTCATTTATTTATCTTTCCAAAAATTAGTTGTGAATTTTATAGTTTTTCAACAACGTTTCTCCAAAAGAAAGATCATCGGGATTATGACTTCCTACTCCCGTATCAATTGTGCGAATTTTTTGCATATCATCATCGTCTAATTTAAAATCAAAAATCTCAAAATTTTCTTTGATATGTGCAGGTGACGTTGATTTCGGAATGGGAATAATGCCTTCTTCAATATGCCATCTCAAAATAATTTGTGAAACGCTCTTGCCGTGTTTTTGAGCAATCGATTTCAAAATTTCGTTATTGAAAAGTTCTTTGCTTCCGTGTCCGAGAGGATACCAAGCCTGCATTTTTATGTCGTGCGGAGCCATGAATTTTCGCAATTCTTTTTGCTGAAACAACGGATTGCATTCCATCTGATTTATCGCAGGTTTTATGTTCATGTGCGGAAGTAATTTTTCCAAAAATCCTATTGTGTGATTACTGATTCCGATTGATTTAATTTTTCCTTCCGCAACTGCTTCCTCAAGAGCTTTCCATGCGCCGATCGTATCAAAATAAGGCTGATGCAAGAGATATAAATCAATGTAATCGACATTTAAATTTTTCAAAGATCCGTCGATTCCTTTTTTCGCGGCTTCATAACCGTAGTCCTGCAGCCATAATTTTGAAGTGATGTAAATTTCTTCTCTTTTAATACCGCTTTTCGCGATCGCTTTTCCAACTCCGACTTCATTCATGTACGCAGCTGCAGTATCGATAAATCTGTATCCGATTTTTAACGCTTCGCCGACGGCTTTTTCGCAAGTTCCGTCATCGGGAATTAAAAAAAACTCCGAATCCGATTGCCGGAATTGTCGTGCCGTTATTTAATTTTATGTTTTCCATGATTTTTTTCCCAAAACAAAAAAGAGCCCCGAAGGGCTCGGATTTCTTAAATTTTTAAAACGCACCGGTTTTAATATGCGGAACATAAGGAGCTTCGAGGGCTTTGATCTCACCTTCCGTCAATTTAATATCGAGAGCCGCAACTGCTTCTTCAATATGTTTCGGCGAAGTTGATCCGACAATCGGTGCGGTTATGTAAGGTTTCGAAAGCATCCATGCGAGCGCAACTTGTGCCATTGAATGTCCGTTATTTTTAGCAACTTGCTCGAGAGCATCAATTACTTTTTTATCTTGAACCGCAGTCGCTTCGGGCCAAACCATCGGAGAAACGTCATCGATTTTGCTTCTTGCAGTTTGAGTTCCCCAAGGTCTTGCGCATCTTCCTCCCGCCAAAGGACTCCAAGGAACAACGGCAATTTTTCGATCCATGCACAAAGGCATTACTTCGCGTTCTTCTTCGCGATAAATCAAGTTGTATTGATTCTGCATTGATACGAATTTCGTCCAGTTGTGCTGCTCCGCAATATTATTGAGTCGCTCGAACTCCCAAGCGAACATCGTGCAAGCACCGATATAGCGAGCCTTTCCTGACTTTACAACGTCGTGCAAAGCTTCCATGATTTCTTCCATCGGCGTTTCATGATCCAAACGATGAATTTGATAAAGATCAACATAATCGAGCCCGAGACGCTTCAAACTGTGATCGATTCCGCCATGATATTTTTGCGAGAAGAACCGCCGCCATTTGGTTTTCCATCTCTCATGACGAAATGAACTTTTGTCGCAACAACGATTTCATCGCGATTCAATCCAAATTCTTTGATCAATCTTCCGGTAATTTCTTCGGAAGTTCCCATTTGATAAACATTTGCAGTATCGAAATAATTTATTCCGAGGTCGATCGCTTTTTTAAAAATCGGTTTCGCATCGTCGTAATCTTTCGCCCACGGAAAAACGCCGTTTTCAGGTCCAGGCTTTCCAAAACTCATGCATCCCAAACAAATTCTTGAAACATCAACACCTGTGTTTCCTAATTTCGTGTACTTCATTGTAAAAACTCCTTTTTAACTACACAAACCGTTTTTCTTCAGCCAATTTTCGATTTTTAAATCTGAAGAATTTGCTGTACTGCCTTTTATCGGCAATCCCTGTGAAAATTCCGCGCCTTTGCATAATTTTTTCAAATCGCTTTCGCTGTTTCCCATTGCGCTGCCTTCATGAGTGCAGAACGATAAAATTTTTTTCCCTGACCAATCATAGTGTTCAAGAAAAGTCATCACAGCCATCGGCATCGTTCCCCACCAATTTGGATAACCGATAATTACTGTTTCATATTTTGAAATATCCGGAAGAGGCTTTATGATTTCCGGACGCACGTCAGTGTTTTGCTCTTTCTTCGCAACAACAGTTGTTTCATCGTAACCGATTGGATACGGCTTAACTGTTTTTATTTCAAATAAATCCGCGTAGATTAATTTTTGAATCTTGTGAGCGACAACCGAAGTGTTTCCTTCAGGAAGATTTACGATATTTCCCGAAACGTAGTTGTTTCCTTCCCTTGAAAAATACGCTACTAAAACTTTAGACATACAAAAACTCCAACTTTCTTATATCATCGCTCATTTTTTAATTTTTTGAATGCCTAATTCTCCGAAATTCTTATCTAATTCTATATTTATTTCATATTTTTTGATATATTTCGATCATGAGCAGGTTATTCCGTACAAATGAATTATTAAAAGAAAAAATTTTGGAATGGTATCCGAATCCGGGAACTTATTCTACATCAATACCGGGATTTATAATTGCCAGAAGAGATGCTCCATCTGATTTTGAAAGATACTTTTATAAACCAATGGTAATTTTGATACTACAAGGAAGCAAAGAAGCTATTTTAGGTTCAGAAGAATATCGATATTCAGAAAATCAGTATATGGTTTCTACTGTTGATCTGCCTGCAACAAGCCGAATAATTGAAGCTTCGCACGAAAAACCATGTTTAGCTGTCGCATTGGAATTCGACTCTTTAATTATTATTCAGCTTTTATCTGAAATTTCCGAAAATGAAGACGAAAAAGAAAAATCAGAATTTCGTAGCTTTGATATTGGAAACACAGATATACTTTTGGTTGATGCTTTTTTGAGATTAACTCTATTGCTGGAAAAATCATGCAATAAACCAAAAGTTTTGAGTGATATGATTAAAAGAGAAATCCACTATTTATTACTTGATAGCTCAATAGGTTATCAGCTGAAAACTTTAGCGACTCAAGGAACTCAATACAATAAAATTGCAAAGGCCATAAATATATTGCAACAAAATTACAAGCGAAAGTTAAATATGGAAACACTAGCTGCAAAAATTAAAATGGCAACTTCTTCTTTTTATAAAGACTTCAAAAAAATTACAACGCTAAGTCCGATTCAATATCAAAAGCAACTACGGTTGTTTGAAGCTCAACGCTTGATGCGATTCGAAGGATTTAATGCCCAAGCAGCCAGTTTTGAAGTAGGTTATGAAAGCGCAACTCAATTTAGTCGCGAATAAAAAAATTATTTGGAACACCTCCTAAAATCAGTTTAAAAAAGTTCGCTGCTTAATTACTTCACCGCATCTTTCAGAGTTTTTCCTGCCTTGAATGTTACAGATTTCGAAGCTGGAATTTGAATATTCTTTCCTGTTTTAAAATTGCGACCGATTCTTTCAGCCCTTTCAGCTACAGAAAACGTACCGAAGCCAACTAATGTGACATTATCGCCTTTTTTCATTGCCTCATTTATTGTTTCAATAAATGAATCTAAAAATTTTTCAGTATCTTTGATTGTTGATCCAGATTTTTCAGAAATCGCTTTTACTAATTCCGATTTATTCATGATAGAACTCCCTAAATGGTGTTTCCTTAATCAATTCATTGTTGAGGGCATTCACATCAGCTCCATTACTTATCGCATAATTTATCTCATCTAAATTTTCGTTTTTTACTGCTTCAAACAATTGTTCCTGCAAAGGATTTGTTCCAGATGATGAGGCATTCTGTGGCTGCGGACCAAAAGTAAATCCTCCACTTGCTGTTGATGAATTCTGGGACTGTTGACCAAAATGAAATGATGATGAAGCATCCTGAATTCGTTCACCGAAGGAAAATCTTACATTTGCTGTTGATGCGGTATTCTGTGTCTTTGGACCAAAGGCAATTCCAGATGAGCCATTCTGGGACTGTTGACTAGCGGTGTTTTTAGATCCCTTGCTTATCAAGTAATCGATTATCTTTTGATACTTTTGCCTCTGTTCACTTGACAATGTGGATGCTTGCTGTAGTTTTGCTTGAGCAATCATCATAGAAGTTAATCCATATTTATTTGTTATGTTAACATCAGCACCATGATCCAATAAATATTTTACAATAGCTTCACTTCCATTTTGTATTGCCATTGTTAATGAAGTATCTCCATTGAGCAGACATTTTTTATTTATATCCGCACCGTGTTCAACCAAGCATTCTACTATGTTTTCAAATCCATTGGTTACTGCTGTCATCAATGGAGTAATTCCTAATTGATACTCTTTATTGACATCAGCACCGTGTTCGACCAGACATTTTACTATGTTTTCGAGTCCATTGGTTATTGCTGTCATTAATGGAGTAGTCCCAATTTGCTCTTCATTAACATTTGCTCCATGCTCTATTAGATATGTGACTATGCTTTCATACCCTTTTGTTATTGCCAACATTAGATACGTAGTGATTCCAAGCCATTTTTTGTTAACATCCGCTCCGTTATCTACCAAGCATTTAACGATGTTTTCATCTCCATTGTTTATCGCTATCATCAGAGGAGTATGTCCTATTAGTCCTCCTTTATCAACGTCAGCACCGTGTTCGACTAGACATTTTACCAGGGTTTCATCTCTTTTAGTTGTAGCTATTATCAACGGAGTATTTCCAATCAATCCTTCATTAACGTTTGCACCGTGTTCAACCAAATATTCAACGATATTTCTATGATCATTGTTTATCGCTACTATTAACGAGAGTTTCACTTTAGCAATTTAAAGAGATAAAATGAGAAATATTGAAGAACCGAAGAGGCCGAAGATGGAATTAAAATGTTTAAAATGTGGTTGT
>CACWKL010000015.1 GCA_902761495.1 uncultured Pseudomonadota bacterium | reverse complement strand
TGCACATCATTTCTACACTCACTGCTTATCAATTGAAATCCACTAAGCCTTCTATTTCTGGTCAGTACCTCCCTCTTTCTAATCCATAATTGGGGTTATTAAAGTGAAAGTCTCGAAAAGAAAAGCCTTTTCTCTCTATCAAATTTTGACGATATTTCAAGAATTGGTAATGCGTTTACGCCCAATTTCAGATATGCGTCACACTTTGACCTTCAACAATATCGACATCATCAGGCCACAGCTGATCATGAATGTAATTAGCGAGCTGCCTCCATAAGATAAGAATGGCAACGGCACTCCAACGACAGGCAGAATCCCCAGAACCATTCCGATATTGATAAAAACATGAAGAAATAACATCAATCCCAAACCAAAACATAAATAGCGGGAAAATCTGCTTTTGCTTCCGTTCCCTATATAAAAGAAAAAGTATATCAATCCCGCAAACAAAAAAATTATAAAAGCCGAACCGACAAAGCCCAACTCTTCGGATATTGTGGTGAAGATAAAGTCTGTGTGTTTTTCCGGCAAAAAATTCAAGCTACTCTGCGTACCTCGAAACAATCCTTTGCCGAAAATATGCCCTGAACCGATCGCTATCCTCGATTGCAAAATGTGATACCCCGTCCCCAAAGGATCTCTGTCGGGATCAATAAAATTCAGGATTCGATTCTTTTGATAATCACGAAGAAAGTACCACCCGATGGGACAAACTCCTAAAAATCCGATCGCGGACCAAACAAAAGCTTTCGTGGGAAACCCTGCCAAAAAAATCATTCCTATACCAACTCCTGATAACAGCATTGCCGTTCCTAAGTCCGGTTGTTCTAAAATTATAATCGCCGGAACGATAGTCAAAACAAACGGAAACAAATGAGATTTCACTTCCTTAAATTCATACTCGGATAAATCGAAATAATAGGAAGCGATGGCGAAAATCAAGGACAGTTTCATAAATTCAGACGGCTGGAACGAGAAAAAGTAAAAATCTATCCAGCGCTGAGCGCCCAACTTTGTGGTTCCCAAAAAGCAAACCAATAATAAACAAAATAGATTCGATACATATATCAAAAATGCAAAACTTTTCCAAAAACGAATATTCACTCGCGAAATTACAAACAAAATCGTCAGCCCGAAAATCATTTTTATAATGTGCTTTTTGACTTGAATCTCGAATCCACCGAAAGCGATAATCTGTCCCAAAATACTCGTCAAAATTACCGTCGCAAGTAATAGTAAAAATATTTTTATCTCTTTTAAAACAATTTTATTTTTCATTTTTTTTCAGTAACTTATCAAAAACTTTTCTGGCGATAGGAGCAGCTACCGACCCGCCTCCTCCTCCATGCTCAATTATGACAGCAACTATATATTTCGGAGAAGCAGCTGGAGCCACTCCCGCAAATAGGGCGTGATCTCGATTTTTCCATTCGATAAGTTGCTGATTAACACCAACTTCGTTCGCCCTTATCGATCTTACCTGAGAAGATCCAGTTTTTCCGGCGATTCCATAAATTGTACAGCATGATTTTCGAGCAGTTCCTACTTCGCAAACCATATGCAAAGCCTTTTTTATTACATCGCAAGCTTCTTTTTTCAACGGAATCGGTAACTCTGTTCGATCTTTCGGCAATAAACTCGGAAAATAGTTCAAGTCATTACTGTAGATTTTTCCCATCATGGAGGCTATTTGAATCAAGTTGGTAAGAACATAGCCCTGACCTATTCCAGCTATCATGGTTTCATACGGCTTCCAATAACTTTTGTGACGAATTAATTTCCATTCCTTATTCGGAATCAATCCAGATTTTTCATTCGGCAATTCTATACCAGTCTTCTGTCCGAAACCTAATTCTCGCGCATATTTGTCTAACTTTTGAATACCCAACCTCTTCGCCACCTGGAAAAAATAGCAGTCGCAAGAATAAATCAAAGCCTCATAAATATTTAACTTGCCGTGCCCTCCCCTGTGCCAGCAATGAAACATATGATCATCCAGTTTTACTCCGCCTGAACATGAAATCCTATCTTTTGGGAAAACAATTCCTTCGCACAACGCTGCGTAAGCCGTTACTATTTTAAAAACCGAGCCCGGAGGATATACCGAACTACTAAATCTGTTCAACATTGGTTTATATTCGTTGCTGTTGAGTTCGTTCCATTTGGCATGAGAAATTCCCAAACTCATAGAATTGATACCGTATCCGGGAAATGAAACCAGCGCAACGACACTTCCTTTCATATCCAAAACGCAGCAGGCTCCAACTTTGTACTTACTCAATAAATCGTACACAAACTTCTGTATTTCAGAATTTATAGTTAATTTTATATCTTCGCCGTTAACGGGATTTTCCTGGTCAATAATTCGGATATTACATCCCGCCGCGTTAACCTCCTTCTGAATATTTCCGATATTTCCTCGGAGCTTTTTATCAAAGAAAAGTTCCAATCCCGTTTTTCCCGTTAGCACTTGAAATTCGCTGGTATTCTTTGCGGTATATCCTATTAAATGACTGAATTCCAACGGCATCAAATAATGCCTCGAAAAAGTATTTAAAATATGGACTCCCCTCAATCGAAAAAGATTCATTGAAATTTTCGCAAACTCATCTCGAGATAGTTCATCCTTTACAGTAATACTAGGCAGTCGCCTTTTTCTCAAATTAAATAAATTTTCTTTTTCTTCTTTTGTGAAATTGAGATATTTATCCAGAATATCAACATTCTCTTCAAAAACTTTTTTCGAACAATGATCCATGACTATTCGATGTTTATAATCGCAAAAGGCAAGGATCTTACCATCGGACGATATTATTCGTCCGCGTTTTGGTGTCATCGGAAGAACCCTTATTCTGTTTTTATCAGACATTAACCGATATTTTTGCGCATATTTTATCTGAAGAATATATAAATTACCGATCAGAACCAAACACAAAAGCCCAATTAATATTAATACAAAATTCTTTCTGAAAGATAACAGCTCCTTTAAATCACGATCTTTTAGCATGTTTTCTTAAACTTTCAAACACGTAACAGAAAAACACAGACTTCATCACAACTAAAAGATGAGAATATAAATGTAATCTTCCGTTAAGCAGTACTATAAATAAACAGCTTACCAACTCAGCTCCGCAAAGGATCATAAACAGGTAATATAATCTCGCCCAAGTAGATAGATTCGCTAAAATTGACTTGAACTTTTTTATTATCAACACAACAACAGCAATGGAAAGAAACGATATCCCGACAAATGCCGAATGATATATATCAAAAAGCACCGATATCACACCACAAAAAAGAAAAAACCGTTTTTGTTCAAAAACACTTATCAAACAACAACTGTAAAGAAAAGCTCTGCCTGTGTTTTCTGAAAAAAACAAAGAAGCGGAAAGAAAAACAAATACAATTTTCTCTAATCTTGACATTTTCCGATACAAACATACTTTAAATCGTTAAAATTTGCTGCCGGCTTCACGAAAAACTCACCATTCTTTTTTATAACCTTCCCGATCATCATTTTTTCTTGAAACACCTGACCATAGTGAGAGCTTTCGACAATGTCCCCTTCCTTTATTTCTCCGATTAACAAATTAACCTTCAATAAATTCGAATTATCACCTGACAATATCACATTAACCCCGGATATTCTCGCCGGAATATTAGAATTGGCATCAACAATGAATAGAATCTTGCTCCAATTGTCGGATACTTCTATAACCCTTCCGATTATACCCTGTTCATTGTAAGCAAAATTATCTAACTCAACATTCTGATTTCTTCCGACATTTATAAGAGCTGACCGAACAAAATCGTTACTAAAAATATTTATGATTTTTGCGAAGATAATCTCATCTTTGGAAGATTCTTTCATCTTTAGTAACGATTTCAGTCTATTATTCTCTAAAATAACCGAATTCATTTTATTTGCTTGTGATTTCAGTTTTATATTCTCACATTGAAGATCAAAAATTTTCTTCCCGACATCCTGAGAAAAATTACGCTCCAGATTTATGAAATATCTTGATGCTTTATCGGAAATTTCAAAAAAACAGAATCTTATATCGAAAAATAAACCATTTACATACGACACAACATCCGGATGCCGATATGCTGCCAAGACAGCAAACAACACCAGGAAAATCTCAAACCTTCTCCTTTTGCCGTTTTTAAATAAACGAAAAGAACCCTTTCTGATTTCGTCTCCCCCAATTTATCTATTAATAAGACCCTACAAGAACACTCCTCATTACTTTTAACTCCTCCAGCGTCTTTCCAGTTCCGATAGCAACACACAGCAATGGATCTTCCGCTCGTTCCACAGGCAATCCGGTTTTTATTCTCAACAATTCATCCAAACGAGAAAGCAAAGAACCTCCCCCAGTAAGAATAATTCCCTTATCCACAATATCCGCGGACAACTCCGGAGGCGTATTTTCAAGTGCAAACTTCACGCCATCAACTACCGCCGTCACAGGCTCTGACAAACTCTCCCAAATCTGCATTTCAGTAACCTCGATCTCATTCGGAAGCCCAGTTGCTAAATCCCTTCCTTTGATGAACATTTTCTGACCTTCCCCATCTTCAGGAGGCATAGCAGCCCCTATTTCCTTTTTTATCCGCTCTGCGGTCGCAGCTCCAACTAATAAATTATGCTGCTTTCTTATGTAATTTATAATGGCCTCATCCATCTTGTCACCCCCGACACGGACGGAATTACCGTATACAATTCCTCCCAGAGACAACACCGCAACCTCAGTAGTACCTCCTCCGATGTCCACGACCATGGATCCTGTAGGCTCAGTCACAGGAAGCCCCGCTCCGATAGCTGCCGCCATAGGCTCTTCTATCAAAAACACACGTCTGGCCCCTGCGCCTTCAGCAGATTCCTGAATCGCCTTGCGCTCAACCGCTGTCGCACCCCTCGGAATACATATAACAATCTGCGGAGAAACGAAATTTCTGCGATGGTGAACTTTTCTTATAAAATGCTTTATCATTTCCTCTGCAACTTCGAAGTCTGCAATGACTCCATCCCTCATTGGGCGAATAGCCGTAATATTTCCCGGAGTACGACCTATCATCAACTTTGCATCTTCCCCAACAGCAAGGACCCGCTTCTTTCCTCCTTCATCAGCCAACGCCACAACCGAAGGCTCATTTAGAATTATTCCCTGCCCTCTTACATAAACCAAAGTATTGGCCGTTCCGAGATCAATTCCCATATCGGAGGAAATCAAACCGCGCAAAAATGAAAGCATCTTTTGTCCCCAACATCCCCAGAAAATATAAATGGTATTTTTTGTTATAACAAGTACTAACAATTGAAAAATTTATCATTTTAATGTAGTATTCGGCTGTGGTTAATCGTGTATTTTGAGAGGGATTTTATGAGAAAATGTACTTGGTGTTTGGTTGCTACTTCTTTATGTTTTGGGGCAATTGCTGAGAATGGAGATATTGCCACTAAAAGTACGGTTAGCGCAAATGAAATTAATAAGCAGTATTCCAATCAAATAGCCAGCAATCGATTTGATGTCGCCGCGAAAAAAATTGCCGGAATCGGTTTCGAAAAAAGTGACAATTCCGAGTTTCAAAAGTATTCTGAATTCATTGACAAGTCTTGGAACAAGCTGTATCGAGAAAGCCTCGGACATGTTCCTTCATGGACCGAAAAATATTTGAAAAGTTTCATTAAACAGTACGATACCCTTTTCTATCCTTTCGGAGGACCGGACATTTCCTACGCGATTAATTTTTTTCCGGATGCAAAACGCTATATTTTAGTCGGTTTGGAACCATTGGGTGACTTCGATCAAATAGAAAATAACCTAACTGATCCGAAGTACTATCATTCCATTCAAAACGCGTTTTCAACTTACCTGAGGATGGGATATTTTATAACTTCGCAGATGCTGCATCAGCTTTCTGTCCCTACTGCAAAAGGAGGCCTTAATCTTATACTTTTATCCCTGAAAAAATTGGGATTTAATGTACTTGAGATCAGCAATTGTTCAATTGATGCTAACGGAGATATTACAAACTCTACCGCCTCCGAAAATGTCAGTTGTGTAAAAATAGTGTGCGAAAAAAACTCAAAAAAGAAAGAAATTTATTATGTAAGAACAAATCTTGGTAATGAAAATAGCAAGCTGAACAATCTAATTAAATTTGTCCAAAAATTCAAGTTTTCGACTTTTATCAAAAGCTCTTCATATGCACTGCATGACAGAAATTTTACGAATATAAGGAGCTTTATCCTAAATGATACGCGTTGCATCCTTCAGGATGATACCGGGGTACCTTTCAATTTCTTCAGACAGAACTGGGATATCCACATTTTCGGAACCTATGAAAAACCGACGTTAACAATATTTCGTTCGTACAAGCAAAACAGTCTGAGTGATTATTATTTAAATAATAACGCAGAGCCTATTCCATTTCCGATAGGATACGGATATGCTAAGCGCACACCCAACTTAGTTTTCGCTATATCACTGAAAAGAAAGGTGGAAGAGCAATTGGGCGAACTAAGAAGGCAATTAAAAAAAAAGAAGTGTAATTGTAATAAAAATTAATAAGGACTGAGTGAGAAAACATGAAAAAAATTAAAGTAGGAGTCTTTTTTGGAGGACGTTCGACCGAACACGAAGTTACGATTTGGTCAACAAAGAGTATTGTTGCTAACCTGAATCCCGACAAATATGAAGTTCTGCTTGTCGGTATTGATAAATCCGGGAAATTTCATTTCGGAAAAGATGAGATATTAAAATACATTCCTCAGGCGGAGGTATTGTTTGCAGAGGATAAATTTTGCAAAAAATTTCCAAGCGAAATGAATGAATATTTATCGGAATATATTGATGTCGCCTTTCCCGTTCTTCACGGATATTTGGGAGAAGATGGTGCTATCCAAGGTTTTTTGAAAATTTTAAATATTCCGTTTGTCGGGCCGGGTATTTTGAGTTCCGCAGCATGTATGGATAAGGAAATCGCAAAAATATTACTGAGATCAGAGGGGCTTCCTGTCGCAGATTACATGGCATTGCGAAAGCCTGAAGTTCCTCGATATGAGGATGTTACCGCAAAATTAGGAAAAGTTGTCTTCGTAAAACCTGCTTCGTCAGGGTCATCTGTCGGAGTAAGCAAAGTACGAAATGAGACAGAACTACTTGCCGCAATAACTGAGGCATATAGGTACGATAATAAGGTGTTAATCGAGAGGGCCGTTCAAGGAAGAGAAATTGAGTGTGCAGTTATTGGTAATGAAAATCCGAAAACATCAGATATATGCGGTGAGATAATCGCTCTGGATGATTTCTATACTTACGAAGCGAAATACATTGATGAAAACGGAGCCAAGCTTGAAATTCCGGCGAAATTATCTCCTGAAATGCTAGAAAAAGCGAAATCGACTGCGTTAAAAGCTTACAAAACACTAAATTGTGAGGGAATGTGCCGCGTCGATATGTTCGTTTCAGGAAACGATATAATCGTAAACGAAATGAACACCATTCCTGGCTTCGTCGGCGGAACAAGTATGTATCCCCTGCTGCTTCAGAAAAGCGGATTATCTTATTCTGAATTGATCGATAAACTGCTGGAACTCGCAATAGCTAGACAAAAAAGGGATGCGAAGTTAAAAACTTCAAAAGGTGATTAGTTTAGGTCGGCGACCACATCATAACGACAGCGTCTTGGAAACCGCCTGAAAATTTGTAGTAATTTTTTCTGACGGAGGTTTTTTTGAATCCGAGTGACTGGTAGAGATTTCTGGCGGTGTAATTTTTCTCTGCAACCTCCAAAAAAACTTTACTCTGCGTTTCCTTCGCAAAATTTATCACTTCTAAGAGCAGCTTTTTGCCAATACCTTTATTGCGATATGAGGGAGCAACACAAAATGTCACAATATCTATGCAGTCCAAAGTTCGACGGCACAAGATAAATCCATGATCCTCTCTGAATCCGAAAAAACTTTTATCCGCCAACATCGCTACAAACTCTTTTTCAGACCAAAAATCTTCAAAACTTGTTTTTCTGATCTCATAAAGATCTTTAGCATCTTTTGGAACGAGTTTACGCATTAAAATATAACTTCAAAAATTCGAAATAAATGTTTTCCAATTTTCTCAGATCATCTATCTTAACTTTTTCATTACTTCGATGCATCATCTCGACCGGTACTCCAAACTCGATGACATTGCAATATTTAATCATGAATCTACCATCGGACGTACCGGCTTCTGCTGAAAATCGAGGAGTTAATCCTATAGCATTTTTAATCGCAGAAGCCATCAAACTTTTCAACCTTTCATTATCACAGAAATATGATTCTCCATTAACGATAAAATTTAACCCTATTCCAAATTGCTTTGCTTTTTCGGATAGAATCGATTTAATTTGATCAGAATCATAATCTGCACCAAATCGAATATTCAAATTTGCCGAACTTTCTCCCGGAATGACATTTTGGGCATAATTCCCCGTGAACAACAATGTCGGTTCCAAATTCGTTTTTGGAAATCTTTTATCTTCATATTTCCATTCGTAGTTCTTCATTGCTGTGATATACCCGCATATCTGAGCCAGAGAATTTGTATTATTTCGGGAAAAAGCAACATGCAGCTGTTCGCCTACAGATTTTGCTTGGACATTGATACTTCCGCGATGCCCGAGAAAAACTCTATCACCGACTTCTTTATCAGATGATGGTTCTCCTACCAAACAATCGTCAGGAATTTCTCCTTTTGCCTTAGCCCAATCTAATACAGACTGAATTCCTTGATATGATCCGACTTCCTCATCTCCCGTTATAAAAACTCGGATAGATCCATTAAAAGATTTTTCTTTAATAAATTTAGATACAGCACAACAGAAAGCAGAAATTCCGCTTTTCATATCAGCGACACCTCTTCCGATTAAAAACCCTTCTTGAATAATAGGCTCGAACGGATCAGAATCCCATCCATCTCCGGCGGGAACAACATCAGAATGTCCTAAAAATCCGAGATTCGCTCCCTCCCCTCTTTCAAATTTCGCAAATAGATTTCGAACTGTCCTTCCTTTTTCTGAAAATTCCAAAATCTGCGTCTCAAATCCCAAATTTTTCAGAAATTCTGAAATGTAATCAATTGCCCCATCATCTATCGGAGTAACACTCTTGCATCTAACCAAATCCGAACAAAATTTTATGACGTTCATGACCGATCTCCCTTAATCTCTAAGCAATTCGTTAATTGAAGTCTTGTGGCGGGTTTGCTCCGTAACCTTCTTCACAATCACGGCACATGCTAAATGAACTCCGTTTTTCGAAGGATATGATCCAGGAACAACTACGGAATAAGCAGGAATCCTTCCAAAAGAAATCTCACCTGTTTCTCGATCAATAATTTTTGTCGAAGCAGATAACATAGTTCCGGTTGCTAAAACAGCTCCCTCCTCTATTATAATGCCTTCCGTAACAGAACTCTTCACTCCGATAAAGCAATTATCCTCGATAATTACGGGATTCGCTTGCAGCGGCTCAAGAACTCCGCCGATCGTCACTCCATCTGAAATATGACAATTTTTCCCGATTTGAGCGCAACTTCCGACCAATGCATTGGAATCAATCATTGTTCCTTCATCGATATAAGCTCCGACATTAACAAAACTCGGCATCAAAACAACCGATTTTGCGATATATGCCGTGTAACGCACCAAACTTCCAGGAACTGATCGAAATCCAGCTCGCCTAAAATCCTCTTCTGTCCAACCTTTGGTTTTCAAGGGGACCTTATCAAAAAAAGGACAAAGATTATCGCCAATGATTTCCGAATCCGAAGTTTTGAAGTACAGTAAGATTGCTTTCTTCAGATAATCATTAACCCGCCAAACTCCATCTCGCTTTTCAGCAATCCGCAGCTCTCCTTTATTTAATTTTTTCAGAGCTTCATTCATCGCAGACAGATTAGAAAGCTCGCCGTCCCAAATCTTTTCAATTTTTTCTCGCAGCATTCGTCCTCCATTTTTTTAACTTCAGCAGAGAAACAGTCCTTACAATTGATAAATTTAGCCCCTGCCCTTTTTCATTTCAAGGTACCACGCCGAATTCGTTTAAACCGATATATTATTTTATACGGTTCATATCGTACGGAATTTCCATTCATTTTTGCGAGTATCTGGTTGAATATGCCAATGCGCCTCCAATCAGCCGCCAGTTGCAATGCTGTTTTGTTGTTGTTATTGACCTTATTAATATCAGCACCATATTTCAACAAATATTTCACAATATTCTTGTTTGCGATCTGTACTGCGATATGTAGTGGAGTGTTGCCCTGCTTATCAGCTCGATTAACATCAGCTCTGTGATCCAGCAAATATTTTACCGCATCCTCGATTCCACTCTGTACTGCAATGAGCAGTGGAGTATTGCCGTAATTATCTGCTTGATTAACGTCAGCGCCATAATCTACCAAATATTTCATTATAACATTTCTCTCATTTCGTACCGCAATGATCAGAGGAGTATTGCCATACTTATCAGCTTGATTAATATTAGTTCCCTTAATGCAGAGATTTATTAACCATTTCACTATATTAGTACGTCCATGCTTAATGGCAATATTCAGAGGAGTATTTTCGGCCGAATCGCGCACGTTAATATTAGCCCCATTAAGTACAAGAGTCTTCATTACGCGCAAATATCCATACTCAGCAGCAATGTGAAGAGGTGCTTTTCCGTCAGCCCCCAAAGCATTTATATCCGAGTTATAACGAGACGGAAAAGTACTTTCATTAAGACCTGTGGCATCAGTACCTAAATTATGAAGAGACAACCAAATCATTATGTCCAATTGTCCATACTTAGCGGCAGTACGTACCATAGTACCTCCATCAGGAGCAGGCCTATTAATGTCTACTCCCTTCTTCTCTACAAGCCATTTGACCATATCCAAATTGCCGGCAGCAATGGCCGCACTCAAAGGAGTTATCGCATTGATATCGGAACTATATATGTCCATTTCTTCTTGTTTTAACAACAATTCCACAATATCCTTAAATCCCTTCTTTATAGCAACGTTTAATGGAGAATATCCATAGACATCATACTTGTCTACTTTGGCTCCATTCTTTATTAACTGTTTCACTATCTCAATATGTCCATATTCGGTAGCAAGATACAGTGGAGTAATACTACTCTTTTTGGTACATACGTCGATATCCGCTTTATGATTGATTAAACATTCTACTATTTCTTTGTCCCCGATTTGTGCTGCGACATGAAGCGAAGTACAATTGTCTTCATCATAATCATTACTTTCAATGCCGAGTGTTAATAATTGTTCTACTACATTGTTATGCTTTTTCCAAGTAGCAATACGTAAGGGAGTATTACCATAAAAATCTTTTGCATAGATATTTGCTCCGTGATCTATCAAATATTTTACTACATTCTTGTAACCGCCAGCAGACGCAATATGGAGAGGAGTAATTTCATTATAGCAAGTTTCGTTAACCTTTGCCCCTTTCTCTATCAGCTGTTTTACCACTTTTAAATGTCCGCTTTGAGATGCTTCATATAGCGGCGTCATTCCTTCGTTTGAGCGAATGTTAATATTCGCCCCCTTTTCTATCAGATATTTTACTACATCCTCATGACCAAAAGCAGATGCAACATGGATCGGTGCATACCCAATGATATTAGTTTTGTTAACATCTGCTCTGTTATTTACCAGGCATTTCACTATATTCAAAAAACCGCGTTGAGAAGCAAGAAACAAAGGAGTATTGCCTTCTCCCATGTTATTAACCTCCATCCCATGCTCAATTAGCCATTTAGTTGCATTAGTTTGAACTTCTTCTTTATTGATATCAAACCCGTGCTCAGTCAGCCAATTAATTACATCAATTTGTATTTTCCCTCCATTAACATCCATTCCGTGCTCAATCAGCCATTCAACTGCATTAAAACGATTATTGTATGTTGCAATATGGAGAGCGTTATACCCATTGATACAAAATTCATTAATGTCCGCCCCGCACATAGCAAGGTATTCCATTACATCCACATGACCTTCTCTGGCGGCCATATAAAACGGAGGCGCACCTGATAATGTACGTAATCTAATATTTGCTCCGTTATCTATCAGGATTTTTACTATATCCAAGTAACCTTTCTGGGCAGCAAGATCCAGCGGAAATATTCCATTTTCAGTAGGAACATTAATATTTGCTCCCTTCTCTATCAGATATTTTACTACATCCGAATGTCCGTTCTGAGTTGCTATATGCAAAGAGGTATATCCCCTGATATGAGGCTCTTCAATATTTATCCCGAGATCCACCAAATGCTTAACTCTGGCTAAATCACCTTTAAAAGAAGCTTCCAATAGTTCCACTAGAGGAGATTTCTGCCACGTGGAACTTTCCACTGTATCTGATGTTTGCGATTCTTGCCTAACCGGACTCATTGCGAACCAAAACGTATGTTCCTGAAGCTGATGTCTACTTGGATTCATCGCATCAATCTCCGAAGTCAATAGAAATGTCAGGGACAAGGCTAAAGCCATTTTTTTATTCATACTTAATCTCCGTTTCTCTAAAGAAATAAATTTCGATATAAAAAACTACCACCAATATGCGTGGTGTTAGGTATAATGTATGTTGTTAAAATTATCAACAAAAAATCGAATATTTTATGCGGCAATTATTAACTATTTGATATTTTTTTGTAAAAAATTTTTTTGGAATTTATCTACATTAATTCAATTTTACCATTAACGAAAATTATGCAGCAGGAGCAATTTTAATAACGTTACTAATCTCCTGATCACTCATATAACTCCTAAAAAGATACACTATTTTTTCGTATTCACGTTTTCTTATACCCAATTGTATTCCTTCAATTGCCAATTGAAATGCAGTCTTTCCATAGTCATTAATGGCATCAATCTTCGCGTTATGGAACAACAAATACTCAACCACGTCCGGATGTCCCTCCCGGGATGCTATGTGCAACGAAGTGCACCCATCTACGCATACTTCATTGATATTTGATCCATAGTCTATTAGACTTTCTACAATTTTCAAGAATCCTTCCTGTGCCGCCATATACAAAGGGGTAGCCCCCTGATTCATTCGTATCTTAACGTTTGCTCCGTGTATCAGCAACCATTTGACTATCTCAAAGTGTCCGTATGCGGACGCAAGATGCAACGGAGTACATCCATCCACACTAATTTCGTCGATATCAGCACCGTACCTTGCCAAACGTTTAACTATTTTTAAGTGCCCGTTCCAGGCAGCAATGCACATAGGATTAATTCCTCCATTCACTTGCATACTAGCGTTTGCACCATGATCCAGTAACAATTCCACGGCTCTTTCATAACCTACTTGAGCCGCGACATGAAGAGGCGTATATCCTATACAACTAGTCACATTTGTATCAGCCCCATTGTTTAGCAGCAACTCTACTGCCTTCCCATGGCCTTTTTGAACTGCAATATGAAGAGGTGTATATCCTATGTGACTAACTGCGTTTACGTCAGCTCCATGCGTTATCAAATGTTCCATTATGACGACATGTCCCTCCTGAGCAGCTATGTATAAAGGACCGTTTCCTTGATCTATGCGTGCTTCAACATCTGCACCTTGATCTAACAACAACTCTACTACTTTTTCATGACCTCTTTGGACTGACACATGCAAACAAGTGCAACCTCCGACACAAACTCGGTTAATATCTACTCCTTGTTTTATCAAATATTCAACAATATCCAAATGACCTTCTTGAGCGGCTATGTACAAAGGAGTAGCTCCACAAGTCAAGTTTAAATCTATATCCATCCCCTGAGTAACAAAATTTTTTACTGTCTTCAGATTTCCAATAATTATCGCATTTATTAGGGAACCCTCGTAAAACTGAGAAGACTCCGTATTTTTATAGGTCATGCATGTTACATTGGTACCTGAACACAACGATGATATAACAATCCATAAACTTAAAACAATTTTTTTCTTTATATTTAATTCCTGTTTGATTAAAAAAACTATCTTCCTAAAAACCGAACTTGACATACAGAAACCTATATATACAAATTACATAAAATAATATTATTTTATCTCCAAAAGATCACTTATTATTTATATAATTTTTATCAAAAAGTTATCGTTTCTTAACTTTTCCGCAATCCAATAGATGTTGCAAAAAAACATCAATATTTAGCAATTTTAATCATTTTACTTGAATTACCAGTACTAGATAGTATCATTGAGTGGACGTTGGATAGTGGCTGTTATGAGTTGGACCATTACAAGGATAGCATCTGTAGTTTTATGCGCGATGGGAGCGGGATTTGTGTTCTCGTGTTTCGGGTATACTCCGGTGTTGGGGTACATCATTGCCGGCTTGCTATTGGGACCATCCGTGTTTGCCCTCATATCGGATACCGAAGCCGTTTCCGTGTGTTCCGAAATGGGAATAATCTTCCTGCTGTTTGTCATTGGTCAGGGTTTATCTTTTGAGAAAGTAAAAAATATTTGGAGAACATCTGTTTCTTTTACTGTTGCCTCAACCATCGGTACATATTTGGTGTTACTAATAGTCGGATATATATTTGGAATGAGCCACGAGCTGATTGTTCTTTCGGCGTTTTGTATAACCCTTTCATCTACCGCTGTGACCGTGAAATCACTGGATAGTCTGAAAGACAAAGAAAAATCCGTAGAAGAAAACACCTTTGGTATCCTTGTGGCGCAAGACATTGTCGCCTTGGCTATGGTGTTGATAGTTAATTTAATGGCTGGCGGAGGAGATTCCTCTGCGTCATCTGGGTATTCAGAATTGATTGCTTTAGCTTTGTTCTCAGCGGGTTTGTTCTTGTATTTTACTCGCTATCATCAACATGTTCACAAGTTCACGAATTTTGTAAAACGCCACGAGGACATGCTGTCCATAACGATATTCGGAATTTGTTTAGGAAGTGCTGTTTTTGCAGAAATCGGAGGGTTTTCCGCTCCATTCGGAGCCTTTATCGCAGGATTGATTTTAGGAAATTCAGATCTGAAAAACGAAGTGAAAAATGTCTCCGAACCGATAGAAGAGCTTTTCCTCATGACCTTTTTTCTCAGCGTCGGACTAATGGTTGACCTGAATTTTATATGGGATCATTTTGGTGTAATTATGCTGGCATTGTTTTACATCACGGTTGGAAAGACGGCTCTCAACATTGCTCTGCTGAGATTATTTAAGTTTTCTTCACCGGATTCATTTGTTATAAGCGTTCTCTTAGGACATGTCGGAGAGTTTTCTTTCATGTTAGCATTTGCCGCCAGCAAGATTGGATTGATTGAAGTTACGGAATTAAAATTCCTCATCAGCTTAACTGCTTTGAGTCTGTTCCTCAGTCCTTTCTGGCTTATATTTGCCGAAAGATGCCGACGTCTGACGGTTTCAGCTTTAGAATCTTCTACCTTAAATTTATTTTTGATGGTTGTAGCGAAAGAGAAAAGAAAATTATCGGCGGCTTCTGACTTCGTCGTGAAGATTTGCCAAATTTCCTACGATTTTGTTTCCGAGCAAATAAAATCAATCCGGAAAACTCAAAACAAAGAGTAATGATTGTCTTTTGATGCTAAAGAAAGATTTATGAATTAACGATAGCTTTTCGGAATGATGTTTCTATGGTTTGTGCAATTTCACCTTCTCTACCCTCGTTGCTGTCTTTAAGGAATTTTCGAAATCCTTCCCAAATTCGTTGATCAAGAATCTACAACTTGAAGTTCCATTCCAAGACACATTGTATTACGCAGCTTTACCCGTTTCAGACTTACTTTCATCTGTTTTGCTAGTGACGGATTCTGACTTACTCTGACCTCCGTTTAATTTCTTTCGCTCATCTTCTTGTTCTTTCTTTAGTTCTTCCAAACTCGTCTCTTGTATTTTCAAGGATTCCTTAAGTGATTCAAGCTTTTTTTCAGCTGTTTCCACCTTTTTTTGGTCTCTTTCACTATTAGATTTATTGTATCGTTCTTTCTTAGTTTTTACATCCTCTTCGGCCTCTTTTATGCTTTTATTAGTAGAGTCTATTCCTTCTTGGACTCTTTTGATCTTTTTCTCCCAATTTTCAATATTCTTTTTGGCTTTTTCCTTCTCCTCAGGAGAGAGTTCTTTAGGAGCATCCTTTTGAGCTTCTGAAGAACTCTCTTTTGAAGAATCATCCTTTTTAGCGGTATCAGTATCTTTTTTATCGCTCTCTCCACTCGGTTTCGCATTATCGGTATCTTCTTCAGCGCCTTTTCCCGCTTTATCTGCCTTCGATTTCTTCCAAGCTTTATATGCGGCAACTCCTGCTCCTGCAACAGCTGCTCCTGCAGCGACACCTGCAGCTATCTTTGCCGCCGTTTTTAACTTACTAGAGGAAGCCTCTTGAGATGCCTTAAATGCATTAGAGGCAGCTAATCCTTCTTCTAGAGAAGTAGCCGGCACTAGCTTCCCCGTTACAGGGTCTGTTTTATATCCGAATGGTGTATCTGTTCCTGCCAAAGCGCTAAGCGGAATCAATTGACCAATCGAGTTTAACACCATCGGCTCGGTATTTTGTGAGGAACTTTGAGCAGAAGCAAGTCCTTCCTCTAGAGAAGTCGCCGGTTCTAAGATAATCTTATATCCATAAGGAGCATTTGTTCCAGCAAAGGAACTGAGTGGAGCCAATTCGCCACTAGCATCCAGTGCAACCTGTCCTATAGCTACCGTAACACCTTTAGCAGTAGCAACTTTTTGAGCTGCGACCTGTCCTTCCTCCGAAGAAATTGCCGGCACTAAAACTATTTTATATCCATAAGGAGCATTTGCGTTATTCCAAGAGCTAAGAGGAACCAGTTCCCCTTTCTCATTTAGTACCATCTGTTCGGTTGATCCTTTCCCTTTTGATTTCAAAGCCTTAAATGCTGCAACTCCCGCACCCAAAACAGCGGTACCGGCAAGAGCTCCCAAAGCAATTTTTCCAAATCTACTCATATTGGAAGTATTTGCTGTTCCTAAAGCAGTACCTACCGCAGGAGCTCCTCCCAAATTCGGTGTCTGTCCCATCATCCCCAAATTCGACGCTTGTCCTAAGGCTGCTGCTCCACCTACTAATGCACCTGCTCCTCCTCCCACCAATGCACCTGAATTCAATGTTTGCATCTGATCCAAAGGCATTGCTCCCCCTGGCATACCCGGTTGATTCATCAATTGCGGATCCATAACGCCCGGTTGCCCCGGAATAATTCCTCCTCCGGCAATTTGCCCCGGTGGTAAAGCACCAGGCACAAGAGGTTGTCCAAACGCATTTTGGCCCATTTGCTCGTTCGGATTCGCAGAAGAACCTTTGTTTAAGATAGTAGTTCCTAATGCCGCTGCAATATTCCCTAAAGAAAGAGTCTTCTCTAGACTACCTTCTTTTTTCAGTTCATTTATTCCTCCTCTAACCATATCGTCAGCAATATCTACGCCATTATCTCGTCTGTATCCATTTGCTGCATACCTGTCTCCACCGAGAGATCTTCCTGATAGATAATCGCCGATAATCTGCTCGGAGCAGTTTTTACAAACCCCCAGCTTCTTTTCCCTATTTAACATGGTGAGTAGCGAAAACTTTTTGCAATAAATACATGTACCTATATCTTTCAGATTTAGTTTAAGGAATTTCGATTCGTTTATAACTCCTAAATCCCTCAGATATCGGATAACTTTTTCCACAACTTCACTGTCTTTTAAATTTCTTCCTGCTTCCCTAACACCTCCGTACATGTTTTGGACACCTGCTTCCCCAATTCCATACGCATTTTGAATACCGGATATGAACCTATTTCTTCCCCCTCTTTTGGTTTTGGTTTCAGAATTAGATGTGTTTTGATTGGACTGATTCGTATGAAACAAATTTTGTAAAAAACTCTCCCCAAAAGAAGGATTAGTGTTGTTATTTTGTATATTCCCAGAAGTTACAGGCAAGCTTTGTTGCATAACCATTTGATTATTCATGTTTCCGTTTGCGACAAGATTCTGGTTCATAGAAGGCATCATAGTCTGATCAGGTTGTTGCATCGGAAGAGGAGTATTCGTCATCGGCATAACATCCCGTGAAACATCCGGCGTTGACGTTTCCTCCCCTTTAGTTTCATTTTCCGAATCATCAGCTTGCTGATCTTGACTATTTTCATCGCCGTTGCCACTGTTTAAATTTTTCTGAAGTGAAGAAAAATCCAAACTCCTTCGAAGAGTCCCTTCCAAAGAAGATCTTCTATCTCCCGTTCTATTTATAGAATATCTGTTATCACCTGCAGAGTAAGAATAACGTCTTCTTATCGTCGGAGTTTCATAAGCTTCCGGATCATTATCTCTATATACTCTTCTATACGAAGGTGATGCAGATGAAACTTCTTCGGATTTCTTAATACCAGATATTTGGAGCGGAAATTTCATCACTTTCGGTATTTTTATTGCTGTTTTCTCGGATTTTTTATTCTCGGAGCTATCTATTTCATGGTCTTCTTTTTCGTCCTCAACTGGTTTTTCACCCTTATTTTGGTTCGTGTCTTCTTTGGCATTGGTCTTCTCATTGTCTGAATCGGTTTTTTCGTCTTTCTTCGTATCTACATCTTTTTCTTTAGTGGCTTTATTGTCATTTGAATCGGATTTTATGTCTTTCTTTAAATCTACGTCTTTTTCTTCAGTGGCTTTATTGTCATTTGAATCGGATTTACTCTCTGTTTTCTCGGATTTTATATCCTCTACATCTTCTATTTCATCATCGTCTTCTTCGTCCAAGTCTGATTTTATATCCTTCTTCGAGTCATCGCTTTTTTCTACAGCCTCCCTCTTTCCATCTGAATCGGATTCTCTTTGATCATTTTGATCCCCATTTGTGGCCATATTCTTCAATTTTTGTCTGGCTTTCATAACAGATAGCAACCTACTTCCACTTTGAGCCGACTCGTTCTTACTCTCCGCTTTCTCGGACTTTGTATTCTCATCATTACCTGAATTTATCGATTCATCGTATAACGTCATGTTGGAATCTGATCTTTTAAGGCCTCCTTCTTCTGACTTTATGTCCGCTGTGTCATTTAGTTCTTCATCTTCCTCAAAAATGGTTTTGGTATCATCAAAATCATCTTCTGGATCATTTTGGGAGATTTTTGAAGAATCATTCTGCTGTTTAAATTTCTGTCCGGCATTCACAACATTCCTAACTTTACTCCAAGATTTGTTTTTAACGCCGCCCTTTCTGGAGCTAACCTTATCATTCTTCGTTACAGCTGCTTCTACTCTCTCATTTTCTTGAACCGCAGTCATAGCATAAATATTGCCATTGAAAATTATAAACAAACTTAACAGGCACGCTATTAACCGAACTTCTCTCATAATCCAACCAATCATATGATTGCATTATTTCATATATTTATTTAATTTTAGTTAATATTGAGGTTTCTCTATAAATGAAGGTTTTTTGTTTTATTTTCACAAAAAAACCAGATAAAAGATTGACTTTTTCCTAATTTCCATTAACCTTTAGGGGGTTATATGAAAAGGTATGTTTAATGAGCAAGCGTATTGCAGCGAAGCATAAAATTGATAGAAGACTCGGAGTTAATTTGTGGGGAGTTTCAAAGAGCCCTATAAATGAGAGGAATTATGCTCCGGGACAGCACGGCAACAACAGAAAAAAGCCGACGGACTATGGAATTCAGCTGTTGGCCAAGCAGAAATTAAAGGGGTATTACGGAAATCTCACAGAGCGCCAGTTCAGACGCATATATCAAAAGGCGTCTCAGATGAAAGGCGACACAAGCCAGAACATTATTGCTCTGTTGGAACGCAGACTGGACGCGGTTGTTTACCGCATGAAGTTCGCAAGCACGGTTTTTGCCGCTCGTCAGCTGATAAATCACGGTCACGTAGTTGTAAATGGTAAATCGGTGAACATTGCTTCATACTTGGTAAAAGAAGGTGATGTCGTCGAAATTCGCGAAAAATCCAAGCAAAACACGGTGATTATCGAAGCAACCCAATCCGCAGAAAGAGACGTTCCAGCTTACATCGACGTCGATCTAAAATCTTTGAAGGGAACTTTTGTGAATGTTCCGAAGCTCGAAGATGTTCCTTATCCGGTCGTCATGGAGCCGAATATCGTTATCGAGTATTACTCAAGATAGTTTAGGATAATTTTTGAGGAGGCTTTGGCTTCCTCGTTTCTTTGCCGAAATAGCTCAGTTGGTAGAGCAACTGATTCGTAACCAGTAGGTCGGAGGTTCGACTCCTCTTTTCGGCACCACTCCTTCAAGGCTTTGCGGACATCAAGAAAGATTTAAAAAATTTCGGGTCAACTCTGAGGCAACCTTTTGAAACTGAAATTCCTTCTGAAATTGTTTGATCGAGTTGATATAATTCAAGACGAAGTGATTTTATCTGATTAATTACAATTGATGAATTCCTCCCCGTCTTCAACGCGTTGAGTCTTGCTTGATGATTAGGATGCTTGCTGGGAGTTAATCCTCCGTGCAATCGACAACGTCCGTTTTCCATTGGTGGATTTAAGCACCTTCCGAACTTTGTTTTTGCTCCGCAGACGTTGGGCGGGCTATCTTGAAACGTTTCCGACAATGGCTTGTGCTACTTTGCCTTGGTATTTGGACGCATATTTGAAATACAGCTCTTTGAAAGCCAAAGAGTTCGTTTGAATGCCTGCGTTATAAAGTTGATTACTGCGATTTTGCCCCCCCTATGAGAGCAGAAACTAAAGTGTGTTTCGGGATTAAAAAGCGCATCAACCTTCACCTGCGTGCTGAATTTATACTAATTTTCAAATGGAAGATCTTAAAGGAAATCTTATAACAGAATAAATAAGAGACAAAGGTTGAAATGAGAATATACAGCGAAGATACCGTCTTTTAAGTCAATCGTGAAAAGCTAATTTAGGATCAAAATTGGAAGAATTTTTGAGCATACCGAACAGAATAGACATTAATTTTCGCATGATAGC
>CACWKL010000014.1 GCA_902761495.1 uncultured Pseudomonadota bacterium | reverse complement strand
TTTATCATTAAGGAATGGAAATCTGAACCAAAATTGTTTAGAATTAGTCCTGCTCCCTACAATGTGGGACTGAACATCTAGATAGTGTCGTCACAAAAACTAAGTTATATTGAAATGGAAAAAGTGGTTGATGTATGAGCAAAAGGGAAGACAAAGATACACATAGGCACGACATATCTGATGAATTTTGGAGCAGAAGAAAAGGCAGCTGGGGAGAACAAGCCAAAGACAACCGTAGGTTTATAAATGCGGTGTTTTGGGTTTTGTGAACCGGGGGCACCATGGAGAGACCTTCCGGCATCGTACGGAGGCTGGAAGAACACGCATCGCAGGTTTTGTCGATGGCGAACCAAGGCATCTGGGAGAAACTAATGGAACAACTTATAGGCGAACGCGAACTGGAATGGATCATGATCGACGCGAGCTACGTGAAGGCGCATGCGCACGCCTGCGGAGCACGAGGCGGAAACCAAGGAATTGCCCGCACAAAAGGGGGGCTCAACACCAAGATACATCTGGCCGTGGATGCGCGCGGTGTGCCGGTCCGATGCGTTGTTACAGACGATGTCACGGCTGATTGCGCAAAAGCTGGAGAACTTGTCGAAAATGTCGGAGCGCGAGGGCTAATCGCTGACCGAGCGTACGACAGCAACAAAATTATCAAAACTGCTGAAAGTTTAGATATGAAAGTCGTTATTCCTCCTCGCAAAAATCGAAAAGTTCAGCGAAATTACGACAAAAATGCTTACAAAATCAGAAGGTTAGTCGAAAATGCGTTTTTATATTTAAAACGTTGGCGAGGCGTTGCAACTAGATATTGCAAAAATTTGTCTTCATTTCTTGCTGCCGTTCAGATCAGATGCCTGGCTGTTTTGGGGAATATCTTGTGACGACAGAATCTAATTATTGTGTTTTCTTTAAACAACGGATTGGTTAAAAATGTTCCGTCGGAACGTAACTATTCTTATTTAAATTTACTTTATAATTTGCTATAAGGTAAGAGAGGTAGTTGTATATTCAGCTGCTGAATGGTGTCAGATCGGGTGTTTAGGGTATACCTGGTTTGATTTTATTAGAATTGGAGGATAAAGTGCCCAAATTGAAAACAAAAAGTGCTGCGAAGAAAAGGTTTTCTTTTACAGCTAGTGGTGGTGTGACAGCTCAGCCTGCTTACAGGCGGCATCTTATGAAGAATAAATCTCAAAAGATGAAAAGGCAGACGCGAGGAACCATGGTTCTGAGTGAGAGCGATGCGAAGAGCGTCGTCAAGTATATGCCGTACAAGTAAGGAGATAGAAATATGTCACGAGTTAAAAGAGGTTTAACCGCACACGCCAGACACAGGAAGGTTATAAATCTTTCCAAGGGGTTCGTCGGGCGTTCCAAAAATTGTTTTCGTTCCGCTATCGAAAGATTAGAGAAATCTATGCAATATGCCTACAGAGACAGGCGTACCAAGAAAAGAGATTTTCGCAGACTTTGGATAGTAAGAATTAACGCAGCAGTCAGAGAGCACGGATTGAAGTATTCTCAGTTTATCTGCGGATTGTCGAAGGCAAATATTGCTATTGACAGAAAAGTTCTGTCAGAGTTGGCGATTAATGATAAAGCGGCTTTCAAAGAAATCGTGAATAAAGTAAAAGCGGTTTTGTCGTAAAAGTCATATCATAAATCGTAAAATGAGAAGGAGGTAGATGTTATGAGTGGTAAGATTTGTGAGTTGCCGGAGGGTTACGTTCCAAGAGCTTCTGAAGAGTTTATGAATGACTTTCAGCGCGAATATTTCAGGCGAAAGCTTGAAAATTGGAAAGACGAGCTTCTTCATGAAAGTGATTTGGCTTTGCAGTCCTTGAAAGAAGAAAAGGAAATTTGCACGGATATTGCTGATCGAGCATCTACCGAAACCGCTTTAGGCTACGAGCTGAGATCTAAGGAGAGAGCGAGGAAGTTGATTTCCAAGATCGACGATGCTTTGGCGAAAATAAAGGATGGGACTTACGGATATTGTGAGGATACGGGTGAACCTATCGATTTGAGGAGATTGGAGGCACGGCCTACTGCGACGCTGAGCATTCAAGCCCAGGAGCGTCACGAAAAAATGGAAAAAACTCAAAAAGATGATTAAATTAAACGTTTCCGCAGTAAAAGCTTACTTGAAAGGGAAGTTTTTCGAGGGAGGGGAGTTACTGCCCGTGGATGCTGATTACTTTGCTTACTTGAAGGAGAGGTTTTTTAGAAAAGAGGAAATGACACTAGAAGAAAAAAAGGAAAAGTTTAAGTCTGATCTTAAGTTTTGCGCTTGGTTTACTGTAATTTTTTTGTTATTCAGGTTTTTCGTTTACGATTGGTATATTGTACCGTCGTGTTCTATGGTTCCGACTCTTTTGATTGGAGATATGCCTTTTGTTGAGAAATTCGCTTACGGAATCAGCAAGCACAGCATTTGGTTTAGCCCGAATTTGTTTTCAGGACGATTTTTTTTCAGAAACAATGTGAAGCGAGGAGATGTTATAGTTTTTAAACATCCTCATGATCTGCTTAATCCTGCGAATGATGATTTGAATCTTATAAAGAGGGTTATAGCTCTTCCGGGCGACAGAGTTAGCGTGGAGAACGGAGTGATTTCAGTTAACGGAGTTAAAGCAGAGCTGACTTATAAAGAAGAAGTAAATTACTATGACTACACGAATGGGAAGACTTATATAATTCAGAGATATGAGGAGAAATTGCCATTATCTGATACTCCTGTTCATACCGTTGGATATATCGATGAAATGAAGAATTCCAGGGCGAATCATTTCAGAGAAGTTACGGTTCCTGAGGGGCATTATTTCGTTATGGGAGACAACAGAGATTGCTCTAAGGACTCCAGATGTGGATTGGGCTTCGTTCCTGAGGAGAATCTTATGGGACGAGCGATTTTTAAAGTATATTCGATTGATAAAGGTGTGAAACTTTGGGAATTTTGGAGATGGTTCCAGAATATCAGATACGATCGCCTTCTGAAGAGTATTGATTGATAGATTAATGGAAAAATTATCAGAATTAGAAAAAATCGTCGGCTACAAATTTAAAAGCAAAGAGAATATTTCTGTTGCGATGATGCATCCGGGAACCAATAAATTCGACAGAAATTTTGCAAAACATTTTGAGAGATTGGAGTTTTTGGGCGATAGGGTTTTAGGATTATCTTTGGCTCATTTGATTTTCTCGAAATTTAAAAAAGAGAGCGAGGGAGATTTGGCGGTCAGGATGTCCGTTCTCGCAGGGACGGATTTTTTAATAGATCTTGCAAAAAAAACAAGATTGATCGAGTGTTTTTCCTATCCGAAGGATCTTTTTGTTTCGAAAAACAAGAATTCGTCGTCGATTGCCGATATGATGGAAGCGGTTTTGGGGTCGGTGTTTTTAGATTCGGGATTTCCTGAAGCGAGAGAAGTTGTTACTCGTCTGTGGGGTGATGATTTGGACAAAGTCATTTATAAGAAGAAAGACTCAAAAACAAGATTACAGGAAATTGTTCAGGGTAAGTCGGAAGAATTGCCATTTTATCGTTTAGTGAAGATGAGCGGGGAGGCTCATGATCCTGTTTTCGAAATGGAAGTTTCGGCTTGTGGAGAAGTTGCTTCGGGGTTTGGGAATTCAAAGAAAAATGCCGAGCATGATGCGGCGAAAAAATTGATAGAAAAATTAAGTAAATAAATTTCTGAGAGATATGATGTCTGCTAAGGAAAATTTTGATAATTCAGTTAAGGTTGATCAGAAAAGATGTGGTTTTGTTGCGGTTTTGGGAGAAACCAATGCCGGAAAGTCCACGTTGGTAAACAAATTGGTGGGGCAGAAGGTTTCGATTGTTTCGAGAAAAGTTCAGACCACATTGAGTCGAATTTTGGGAATAGCAATCAGAGGAAACAGTCAGGTGATTTTAATAGATACTCCGGGGTTTATTTCGGATTTCAAATCGTCAGATCACAGATCGGATGTTCTCGAAAAAACAGCTTGGGATGCGTTTCGCGAAACGGAAGAAGTTTTATTTGTAGTGGATGCTCACAAGCGAGATTTTGCAAAAAGTATAGCTTTGCTTCAGAAAATCAATGAGAAAAAGAAAATTTCATTGGTTTTAAATAAAGTCGACTTGATTATGAAAGAAAAACTTTTGGCAATCGCGAGCGAATTTGCGAAGATTCGTGATTTCGAGAATGTTTTTATGGTTTCGAGTTTGAACGGCGACGGTGTTGAAGATATCGAAAAATATTTGGCGAAAATTGTTCCCGAAGGTGAGTGGCTGTTCCCGGAGGATGAAATCACTGATTCGTCTTTTGAAAAATTTACTTCGGAGATCACTCGGGAGCACCTTTATCATAGAATTCATCAGGAAATTCCTTACAGATGCCGAATTGTTACGGAGAATTATCGCAATGAGTCTGACGGATCGGTCAGGATTGCTCAAAATATCGTCGTGAAAAGCAACGCACATAAGGTGATTTTGCTCGGACATAAAGGAAGCAAAATTCGCGCGATTGGTTTTGCTGCGCGCCGCGAGTTGTCGGAGCTGCTCGGACGAGAAGTTCATTTGTTTTTGAATGTTGTTGTGGAAAAATAGAGAATGCAATGGCAAGAGCAAAGCATCATTTTATCTTCTAAGCCTTTTAGTGAGAATTGTCGGTTGGTTAGTGTTTTCAATCGATCCATGGGAAAGACTTCGGGGCTGGTGAAGGGAACGAAATCCGTAATACAGAAAGGTGATATAAGTGATGTTACGTGGAAAGGCCGCAATGCCGATCAGCTTGGAACTTTCAAAATTGAGACAGTTTTTTCGCCATTTTCATTTGTTTTTGAGAATCCGTTGGAAATTCTTGCCATAGACAGCGTTTGTACTTTGTGCAGCAACGGATTACCGGATCGCGCCCCTCACGGAAAATTATTTGATTCGGTGAAGCGATTTTTACTTGATTTGGTTCACAAAGATTGGCTTTTGAATTATGTTCTTTTCGAGAAAATGTTTTTGTCAGAGGTTGGGGTAGGTTTGAGTCTATCTCAGTGTGCTGTTACGGGAAAAAAAGACGGGTTGTTTTACGTATCGCCCAGGACAGGCAAAGCGGTAATAAAAGAAGTTGGTGAAAAATATAAAGACAAACTGTTTATATTACCTAAATTTCTGTTAGATGCGGATGAAAAGCCGTCGAACGAGGATATTTTGATGGCTTTGAAGATAACTCAGCATTTTTTAAAAATTTATTTTTGTGGTATAAGCAGTAGGGAATTGCCAATGTCTAGAGACTATCTCGTACAGAGGCTGTTAAAGGGAGATAAAGATGAAGCTCAGTACTATAATTAATCCGAACGAAAAGAGGGTCGCGATTACTCCGGAAGTTGTCGCGAAATACGTTAAGTTGGGTTTCGAGGTTGAGTTGCCGAAAGGAGCAGGGGAGTCAGCAGGGTTCTCTGACTCAGAATATGAAGCTGCTGGCGCGACAATTAGTGATGATAAAATTAATGATGTAACTCTGTATTTATGCGTTCGCCCTGTCTTATCGGAAAATATGGAGCTGAGTAAGGGCAGTTATTTAATTGCGATGCTGTCTCCGTTTCAGAATGAAGAAATTTTGAAGAAATTGCATTTGAAAGGAATTAATCCGTGTGCGTTGGAGAAAATTCCGAGAATTACTCGTGCTCAGTCAATGGACATACTTTCATCTCAAGCAAATATCGCCGGGTACAGAGCTGTTATCGAGGCAATGTCGGAATATTGTCGGGTTGTCCCTCTGATGATGACGGCGGCGGGAACGATTCGTCCGGCGAAAGTACTTATCGTAGGTGCGGGTGTTGCCGGGCTTCAGGCTATCGCGACGGCCAAGCGTATGGGTGCACGTGTCCGAGCTTTTGATGTCAGAAGAGCGGCAAAAGAACAGGTGGAAAGCCTCGGAGCAACCTTTGTCGATGTCGATTCCAACGAAAATGGAGAGACTGTCGGCGGTTATGCTCGAGAGATGTCTGAAGATTACAAAAAAAAACAGGCGGAAAAGTTGGCTGAGGCTTTGAAAACGTCAGATATCGTGATTTCTACGGCGCAAATTCAGGGGAAGCCTGCGCCGAGATTGATTACGAAAGAAATGGTTAACAGCATGATGCCTGGATCGGTGATTGTGGATATGGCGACCGAAACCGGCGGCAACTGTGAGGTTTCGGAAAAGGATAAAAAAGTTGTCATAAATGGCATTACCATCATCGGATACACAGATATTGCCGCGCGTGTAGCCTATGATTCCAGTCAATTGTTCGCTCGAAATGTATTTAATTTTGTATCACTGATGCTTAAAGACAACAAAATAGACACATCCGATGAAATAATCCAAGCGACTATGATAAAGTGAGTTATGGTTTCTGAGATATAATTTCGCATTTGTCGTTTTCGAATAATTTTTTCGAGATCCATTCAGTTTTCGTTATGAATGTGATAATAAGAGATTGTTCCTTTCAGGTTTAGGAGGTAAGAATGAAATTTTGTGTAACCACACCGATCTACTATATCAACGGAGAACCGCATATCGGACATGCCTATGCAAGCACTGCTGCAGATATTTTGGCTCGATTTAAGAGGTTGGACGGGTATGAAGTTCATTTTTCGACAGGTACCGATGAACACGGGATCAAAGTAGCTCGTTCCGCGGAGAAAGCTCAGATGGAAGTTCAGGCGTTTAGCGATGTGATGTCTCAAAGATTCCGAGATATGTCATCGTTGATGAAGATCAGTTATGACGATTTTATTCGTACCACCGAAGATCGCCATATAAAGGCCAGCCAAAAATTGTGGACCATGATAGGAAAGGACATTTACAAGAGTTCCTACAAAGGTTGGTACGATCCGCGGGATGAAATGTTCGTAAATGACAGCGAAATTGTAAATGGTATTGCTCCCAGCGGAGGAAAAGTCGAATGGATGGAAGAAGAATCTTACTTCTTCAAGCTTTCGGCGTATCAGGATAGATTGCTGGATTATTACGAGTCTCATCCTGATTTTATTTTGCCTCAGAGCCGACGAAACGAGATTATCAGCTTCGTGAGGAGCGGGCTTAAAGATCTTTGTATTTCCCGCAGCAAGTTTAGTTGGGGAATTCCTGTTCCGAATGTTGAAAATCATGTGATGTATGTTTGGATAGATGCCCTGACCAACTATCTTACGTCGCTCGGTTTTCCTGACGATATGGAAGGAGCGGAGTCCTATTTCAGAGAATGTATACACGTTGTAGGAAAGGAGATTTTGCGTTTCCACGCTGTATATTGGCCGGCATTTTTGATGGCTGCGGGATTACCTCTTCCGAAGAGAATTTTTGCTCACGGGTGGTGGACCAGTGAAGGGCGGAAAATGTCAAAATCCATCGGAAATGTCGTGAATCCTTTCGAAATTGTTGAGAGATATGGACTTGATTGTGTTCGTTATTTTATGATGAGAGAAGTTCGTTTCGGTGAAGATGGAGATTTTTCCGTTGAAGCTATCAAAAAGAGAATTTCTTACGACCTGGCCAATGATCTGGGAAATTTGGTGCAGAGAGTTTTGGCTTTCATTCAAAAGTCAGGTGGGCATATGATTCCGGATTATAATTTTTCGGACGATGAGAAAGTTTTATTTGATCACTCTCGAAAGTTGATCAGCAAATTACGTCCTTTGATGGATAATCAAGATTTGAGTAATGCATTATCTACGATCTGGGAATTGGTTGCAGAATCTAACAAATTTGTCAATGATCAGAAGCCTTGGGAGTTGGCGAAGCAGAATGATCCAAAATTGTACAGGGTGTTGACAGCATTGTGCGAGGCAGTCAAGTCAATAGCGTTCGGAATTGCTTCTTTTATGCCGGATACTGCTCGTAAAATTTTTGATTTTATCAATATCGAGGGAAACTCTTTTGCTGAAATTGAAGATAAGTTCTTGTCGCAGTATTTTCCGAAGCCTGTTCCGCTTTTCTTGAAGAGTGAGTGACGCCAGTGATATTTGTTGATTCGCATTGCCATTTGGATCTTTCAGGATTTGGGGAGTTTTTGAAGCCTCGCTTGGCCGAAAAGACTCTGGAATATTACGATGTAGATCTTTTGGTAGACAGAGCTTTTCAAGCGAATGTAAAGTACATGCTCAATATCGGAACTCATCTTTCGGATGTGGACGAGCTTACTGAGATTTCTGATAAATTTTCGAATGTGTTCAGATCAATCGGAATACATCCCGAATATGCGAAAGAACATTGCGAGAAATTTTCCTTCAACGAAATGAGGGAGATTTTTCGGAGATGTTGCGGTTTGGATAAGACTGTCGCAATTGGGGAAATCGGCTTGGATTACCATGTCAGCAACGATGTGGAGCAACAGAAGAAGATTTTTTCTTTCCAACTAGAATTGGCAGAGGAATTTAATTTGCCAGTATCTATTCATTCTCGCGATGCTTGGGCGGGTACGATGGAGATTTTGGAAGCCCATCCCAAAGTGACAGGTATGATTCATTGTTTTTCAGGAGAAAAAGAATTCGCTGAGAAAGTTCTCAAGACATCTTTTTGTTTTGGAATAGGAGGAACCCTGACTTTCAAGAAGAATACAATTTTTCAGGAAACAGTTCGTGATATTTTGCCGCTGGATAGAATTCTAATCGAGACGGATTCTCCTTTTTTGGCTCCCGTTCCGTTCAGAGGGAAATTAAATGAGCCGTCTTTTGTGGTTCATGTCGCTGAAAAAATTGCGGAGTTAAAAAACATTTCTATAGCTCAAATTGCAGATCAAACCAGTAGAAATTTTTTCAGGTTGTTTAATAAAGCAAAATTTTAATACAATACAGAGGGGAGTGAGTTATGAGAAAAAAATATATCTTCTTGTTAGTATTTTGCGTTTTGTTTTTTGCGTATCAATATGGTTTACGTACAGCCATTCCGAACGTGTTGAACGGTGAGCTGCAGGATTATTTCGGGGCAAACACGTCACAAATCGGATTTTTGGTCAGTTTGTCCTGTTTAGCGTATACAGTAATGCAGATTCCTGTCGGTTTAGTCACGGACAGAATTAGCATAAAGAAAATCGCCGTGTTGTCTTTTTTCTCATTTTCTTTGGGACTTATCGTATTTGTTAGTTCATCAAATTTTGTTTGTGCTTCTATTATTCAAGTGTTCCTCGGAGCTTCTTCCTCTTTCGCGCTGGTTATGGTTATGAAAATCGCGAATAACTATTTTCCCCGAGAAAAGATTGCGTTTATTTCAGGATTAGCTGTTTCGGCAGGAGGGGTCGGGCCGATAATTTGTAATCCGTTAATGGCGCATTTGGTTGCCAATTTTTCGTGGATAAATATTGTGGCATGTTTCGGGGTTCTGGGAGTTTTGATTTCGTCTATAGGATTTTTTGTAATCAAAGAGAAGGATTTGATTGCCCCGGATGTTGAGGTCGTCTCCAGCTCGATTCGACAGGACATCAAGGCTATAGTTTTTGATCGCCGCTATATCGGAATCAGTGTTTTTTCTATGGCGACTTGGGGAGCGTGTTCATCTTTTTGCGATGCTTGGGGAGTTTCGTTCTTAACCTGTGTCCATGAAATATCGAGAGAGGAAGCCGCCTTCGCAGTCGGCTTTGCGTATACCGGAATGATATTCGGAGGGCCGCTGAGTGCGTATCTGGCCAAAATATTTAATAGTTTTAAAAAGGCTATGCTGGTTGAAGCGATCGGAGTTGCCCTGTTATTGAGTTTGGTAGGATTCGTAAAACTTTCATTCACCTTATTATGCGTGATTTTATTTACTATTGGAGTTTTGGCTATGTGCCAGTTTTTGGCTTTCCCGGTTGCTCTGTCTTTGGGGGAAAAAAGACTTGGAGCGACAATAACTGGCGTTGTTAACACTATTATCATGTCGGGATGTACTATTTTAATTTGGGCATTCGGATATGTATTAGATTGGTCCAAGGGATCAAATCTTACATATGGTGCGGCGGATTATAGGTGCGGTATAATGGCGTCGCTGACTTCCGTATTATTTGCGATTCTTGTATTAGCTTTCATTAAACTTCCGGCGTATAAGGATGTTTCAGAGAAAAAAGGCTAGTTTACAGTGTTATAGTCCGACAAAATGGAATAAATTTCGAGTTTTATTATTTTTTTAGGAACTCTTTTGTTAGTTTTTCTTTATAGGACGTTGAAAATAGCGAACGAAATAAATTTCTTTCGATTTTTATACCCTGAATGCAGCCCGTATTTTGAGAAAGCTGTATCGCTTCCTTTATGAGACGCAAGCTGGTTGGAGATTTTTCTGCAATTTTTTTCGCAAGACTTAAAACTTCTTGTTTTAAATCCGCAGAAGAAGGCAATACCTTGGAAATGATGTTGAGCTGCAAAGCTTCTTTGGCGTTAATAAGATCTCCGCTCATGATCAATTCGCTTGCTTTTTTTGATCCGACAATTCTCGTGAGGAGCTGTGTGCCGCCTAATCCCGGCATAAGCCCGAGATTTACTTCAGGAAATCCGAATTTTGCGTTTTCGTTCGCTATTATAATGTCAGAAGCGAGAGCCAGCTCGAACCCTCCACCGAGAGCATATTTTTCCACCCCAGAAATTACAGGAATTTTTATGTTTAAAATGCGTTCCCATTTGTAGTCGATGAACTCATTGAGCAACGCTTGCTCAAACGTCAGAGAGTCTATCTCATTGATATCAACACCCGCGGCAAACGCTTTCTCCGTGCCGAATATCACCAAAACGTTAGCTTTTTTCTCAACATCGGAAAGATGATCATAGATTTCTTCGACGAAACTTGTGTTAAGTATATTTAATTTTTTCGGATTATTTAGTGTTAAGATCGCAACAGAATTATTTATTTCAAAATCTACCGACATCGTATTTCCCTCATACTACAGGACCATTATAAAATTTATAAAAAAAAATTCAAATTATAAAAAGTTTCAATCAGAAATTAACTTTATTTTTACGTAAACCATTTATGCTGGGGACGATAAGGAGTTGAAACTTGTTTATTTGGTTTTGTTTTGCAGTGGTTTTGATAGTTATTGCGTTGAATGATTTTATGTTTTTTAGAATCGAAAATGAATACGTCTTATTTTTGCTTCTCTTGTACGTGGTATCGTGTATTTTTGGCGTTTCGGGGCAGAATTTTGCGGAAGCATTCGGGATCACCTGTATTACTTTCGCGATTTGTTTTGTTTTAAATCAGTTTAATCTTGTAGGCGGAGGCGATGTAAAACTCCTGGTACCTCTTATGTTGTTTGCAGAAAATAATATGTTTGGATTTATCTGGGGGACAGCTATTGGAGGGGTGGTACTTGCACTGATCTATATATTCTGCGGAAAGCAGTTAGCGTTGTTTAGGAAAAGGCTATTTATCATATTTTCAGCAATGAAGAAGAAAAAAATTAGGTTTTTAAGATTTGCTTTACTTTCATTGTATAAGATAAGAGCTAAATCGGTAAAGCTTGAGGTTAGTAGTACCGATGTATTAAAGCAAGAAGTGCCTTACGGTGTGGCTTTATCTTGCGGAGGATTTTTTGTGATTTTTTAGGTGATGATATGGGTAATAAAAGAGACATAGTTCCTATTGTTATAGCGTCGGCGGTAGCTCTGGTGGTCACGGGAATAATTCGATGGATGATTCCTTCCGGGAGCACAATCATAAAACAACAGCCGATCAAGAAAGAATTGTCATTGCCGGATATCCCTTTGATGATTAAGTCTGAGCAAAAAAAGATAAAAGAAGTGCAGGTATTGGTAACAAGTAGTGAAATTAAAAAGGATGAAAAGATTTTGCAATCTAAACTGAGTTGGAAATCTTGGCCGTCCAATGCTGTTCAGCCGTATTTTATTGCTCAGGATAGCAAAGGAAATCCATTGAATAACAAAGAGGATTATGCCAGCGCGCTGAGCATGTGGGCGAAAAGTGATATACCTGCAGGAATTCCTTTAACCTTAAGTATGTTAACAAGAGATGATCCGGTGGAGATTGCAAGAAGAAAGAAGGAAGCAGAAGAAGCTGAAAATGCCAGGAAGGCTCAACTTGAGAAAAAGAAAGAGGAAGAAGAGGGGGCTATAAAGACTGGATACAGAGCGGTTACTTTCCAGATTGATCAGAGGACTCCAATTTCTCGCAGTATGATTAACCAGGGAGATTATGTGGATGTAATAATAAATTCGCTCCAAGGGGGGGCACAAAAGACCTATAATTATAAGGCATTAAAAATTCTGGCGATAGATGGGGTTACCAAGCAGCCGGAGAGAGGAGGTAATAAAGAAGTTTTTGGTTTAGGAGGATCGTCGACTCCCCGAAATATTACTTTGGAAATCAAGGAAAGTCAGGTCAATAATATGTTAAAGCAGGCTGGTAATAACGGTATTACTGTTATTATTAGAAGTAGAAACGAGAAAATTGAAGAAGATTTTTATGAAGGCGATTCCAAAAAAAGAGATTCGTTAGACGAGGGTAATTCTTTAGGTGATAACGATAGTATTCTAGAAAAAGGTCTTCGTGAAATGGGTAAGACCGGTAAAATTTCGTCTGCTGAAATGTTAAAGGAATCCATGAGAAAGCAGGAAGAAAAGGAGAGAAATATATTAGCGCTTTTGCATAATGTAAGTAATTTTGATACACAAGCGACGCAAAAAAGAAAAGAAACGTTGGAAGATTCCAGTAAATATGAGGTTGTGTCGGGGCGTATTGTTTCAGAGTCTGATAAATCAAAAGATAAAGAAAAAGAAGGGTCTGTGAAGATATACCGAAAATTGGCTCATGATGAGGTGGAATTTCACAAGGATGGTAAAAAAGTTGGTAAAAGTGATAGCAGTTCTGTGATGGAAAGTAAGTAGATGTAAGAGAGTATAGGAGAAGTGATATGAAAAAGAAATTAAGTGTTATATGTTTCGCTTTTTTGGGAATGATGAATATTTCGAGCGTTTTAGCTGATAAGGATACAAATCGGGTTCAGAGTTTAGGGATCGTCGGCGAGGGATTTTATGATGGTGCCGAAGTAAGAATTAATGAAAAATTTGGAAACAAAAGTGTAAGCAACGGAATAATGAATGAAGAGTTTATTCGTAATATCAATAATCGAAAAAATGAGGAAGCAAGAGATGATGCTCGAAGAGCTCAAAAAAAGGAAAAGGAAATAGATATAGGCTCTATCCACTTTCTTAAATTCAATAGGGAGATGGACGAGGTTTTTATTCCGAATCCGGACGTGTTGGATGTCAATCTATTGAGCAAGAAGTCTTTGTATTACAGTGGATTGAGTGTAGGAAAGACATCGTTAATCATTCGCGATGAAGAGGGTAGGACTCTTTGTGATTATCTCGTAAAGGTTACATATCCTTTGGGAGACATAAAGGAAGCGATTGCAAAGATTTTTCCTGATTTAGAGATTGATTTGGTATCGATTAACAATAATTTGATTTTGAAGGGAAGCGTAGCATCTCCGGAAATGGCCAAAGATGTGCTGGATATTGTTGGAAGGTTTGTTGATCGAGGCAAAATCATAAATAAGCTTACAATAGAGACGGCTACTCAGGTTATGTTGAAAGTGAAGATTGCTGAGGTTACCAGAAATGTAACGAAATCCTTGGGAATTAACTGGAGAGCTTTGTCCTCTTCGGGACCTTCTGGTGGGTTAATAGGTATGGCTGCGGGTAAGAGTACAGATGGTTTTCCGGAATTTTCCACCGATGTGGCGAAAGATCTTCTTGAGACAGACGGTATTCTTACTTCGAAGATAGGCGGTGGCAGATGGATTATGTCTGCGGGTATTAACAACTTATCTGCTTTGATCGAGGCCTTGGCTTCAGAATCTTTTGCTACAATATTGGCAGAGCCTAACCTTGTGGCTCTATCTGGAAAGCCTGCAACGTTTAAATCCGGTGGTGAGCATGGATATAACGTACCTACATCAGGTAGTAATGCAATGACCACGGAGTTTAAAAAATGGGGAACTTCGATTGAATTTACTCCGGTGGTTCTTTCGGAGGACAGGATTAATATAAAGGTGAAGGCGGAAGTCAGCTCCATTGAGGCTAGTAATACCACGGATAGCGCTCCTAATCTGGCAACGAAAAATGTTGAAACGGTTGTTGAGCTTGGGAGCGGACAGAGTTTAGCTCTTGCTGGTTTAATGCAAAAAACTAAAAACACTAACGCAACGGAGACTCCTCTCTTGGCAGAGATTCCTTTAATAGGATCGTTGTTCAGAAGTACTGACGTAAATTCAGTGGAACGAGAATTAGTAATTATAGTTACACCTTATATAGTAAAACCGTCTTCTAAACAGCTGAAAACTCCGATGGATATGATTCCAAAAGTGTTATCTCCTTTGAAATCAGTCGTTAAGAGAAGATTCCATCGATTGGGGCAAGAGGCGGACAGTGCAGGATTTTCATTGAAATAAATGGAGGCAGTTATGAAATATTTAGTAAGTTTAACAGCATGTTATTTGATATTAACCGGATGTAGTGAAAATAAGTTTGCATTGCCTAATGAGTTCGAAGAAGCAAAAATTAACATAACAGAAAACAAAGTTACTCACTTTTTTGGTGTAGATAACAATTTTGAAATGTCAGTTGATGATTTGGCAAAACTAGAAAAGTTGTTGAAAAATTCAAAAGGAAAAGGAATTGAAAATGTCGGATTTATGATAATTTCAAATTCTCCGGTTTTAACCGCCCAGAGGAAAGTACTTTCAGGTCAAGTGAAATCGAAAATGATCAGAGCAGGATTTCTGGAAAGTCGAATCGTGGACTCAGGAGTTTGTATATACAAAGATGCCAAAAAAGGGGTCAGAGTCGACATTTTGAAATATGATCTTCAGAGAACGGATATTAGTTTATGGGATGATTTTATCGGTAATTGTGATGTAGAGAAGCCGTTACCTCACTACGGACGTGCTATGAATTATAATATGGAAGAGATGATATCTAATAGCGCGGATTTGATATCTCCGAGAAAGTATAAGGGACAGAAGACTGAAGAGGCTATTAGCGCAATGGGATCGGTCGGTGAAGGCGGTTCATCGTCTTCTGGTGGTAGCTCTTCAAGTAAATCATCGGGTTCATCTAAGTAGAAAGGAGATTTTATTATGGCTAAGAATATATCCGAATTACCTCACAACCTGATGGCTTTTGTGAATGATCCTGTTTCAGAGCAGGTTATATGGAATGTCATAAAAGAAATGAATATGGCTTATGCTGAAGCTAAGATGGGAAGTATTTCAGACGCTCTGGAGTTTTTGAAAGCGAACAGAAGTCCGAAAGTACTGATTGTCGACGTTTCCAATTCAGAGCTTCCATTGGGAGATATCGAAAAAATAAAGGAATTTAGTGCTCCTAATATTTCAATTATAGTGATCGGTTCGAGAAATGAGGTTGGATTATTTCGAGATTTGAAGGCAGCCGGTGTTGTCGATTATATAGTTAAGCCACTGGGAAATACTTTGTTGCGAAGGGCAATAGAGCAAGCAACAGGAGTAAAAAATGAGGTTCAAAAAGAAGGAAAGTTGATCTACGTTATGAGCGCGACCGGCGGAGCTGGTGCGACAACTGTTGTTGCAAATGTAGGATGGTTACTCGCGAACAGACGATTTAAGCGTACTTTGGTTATGGATTTAGATTTTCTATATGGAACGACAAATTTGCTTTTGGATGTAAAAACAGAGAATGCTTATCTGGATATTTTGGAGTCACCGGATAAAATCGATGATTACTTTACCGAAACGATTTTAAGAAAATGTACGCAGCGACTATACTATTTGGGTGGACTGTGTGACCTGATCAGAGGTGTGCAGGTGGATATAGATGCCTTTGAAGCTTTGATGACAATATTGAAGAAGCAATTTAACTATATTTTGGTTGATGCTCAGCGAGATCAAAATGAAATAAATAAGATTTCCATGAGAAAAGCCGACTGTTTTATAATTATGGTTGAGATGACCATGGCATCCGCTCAAAATGCCGCGAGATTGTTAGAATTTTTGTTAATCAAGCATAGTAATAAAAAAATTATAATAATTAATAATAAAAACGGGCTTTCCAGTGCTGGAGCTATCACAAAAGAATCATTTGAAGAGGTTATAGGCAGAAAAATAGATTACGTGATGCCTCTGGATGAGACTATAACTCTTGCTGCTGCGAATATAGGGCAACCTTTGGTGGTTTCGGACGGACCTTTGACGGAGATTTTAGATGCGGTTACCGATGACGTCCTTGGTAAAAACGAGAACCAAGCTATTGTTCAAGCAATTTGGGAAAAAGAGGGCTTAACCTTCGACAAAGTTAAAAAAGAGATTTTCGATACAATCGGTAAATTTATGAAAAAGTAGGGGGAGAATTTAAATGGCTGAGGAAATAAAAGATGTAATGACAGAGGAATCTCCTCTACTTACAGTCTTTCGTAAAGAAGCCCACGATACGATGTTAAATCGAATTAACCTGGCAACGGCTTTTAAATTAACTCCGCAAGAATTAAGAACAGAGATTGAAAACTTCGTTTTCGATTTCGCACAAGAGCGTAGAGCACAGATTACTAAGCGAGAACAGATCGGTATTGCTAGAGAGTTGGTTGACGATATGATCGGACTTGGTCCTCTGGAGCTATTAATAGATGACGAGGCGATTTCTGATATTGTGGTCAATGGTCCTTTCCAAATATACGTTGAAAAAGCTGGTGTTATGCAACTGGTACCAGTGAAATTTCGAGATGATGCTCACCTTATGCAGATTGCGCAACGAATTGCACATAGGGTCGGTCGTCGTGTTGATACTTCCAGTCCGCTCTGTGATGCTCGTCTGCCTGATGGAAGCCGTGTTAACATTGTTGTTCCTCCGATCGCTTTGGACGGTACGTCTATTTCGATTCGTAAGTTTTCTAAGAAGGCGATGGATTTGCATAATTTAGCATCACATGGTAGTTTGACGGAGGAAATGGTTCGAGTTTTGCAAATAGCTGCGACCTGTGGATTAAATATTATTGTTTCAGGCGGTACGGGTTCTGGAAAAACGACAATGTTGAACGCATTATCGCAACTTATTGATCCTCGTGAGCGTATTGTAACGTGTGAAGACGCAGCTGAGTTGAAGTTGCAACAGCCACATGTAGTTCGTTTGGAAAGTCGTCCTCCTAACATTGAAGGAAAAGGTGAAGTAACCATTCGTGATTTGGTTAAGAACGCACTTCGTATGAGACCAGACCGAATCGTTATCGGAGAGGTTCGAGGTGAAGAATGTATCGACATGTTACAAGCTATGAACACGGGGCACGATGGATCTATGTCAACAATTCACGCGAACAGAGCACGAGAAGCTTTTATTCGTTTGGAAAACATGGTCGCAATGTCTGGATTTGATTTGCCTAGCGAGATAGTGAGAGCGCAAATAGCAGGTGCCATTAATATGATTGTCCAGACAGAGCGACTTCATGACGGTACGAGAAAAATTACTGAAATTGTTGAAGTGACAGGTATTAGTGAAAGAGGGGATATTCAATATCAACATTTGTTCGAGTTTGTTCCGATAGGAGAGTCGGAAGATCATAAGGTTATTGGTCGATTCGAAGCAAAGATTGAACAACCAGCTTTTTTGGATAAAGCCATAACATATGGTCTGGATAAGGAGTTATTAAATATAATGAGAACAGCAATTGAGAAGAATGGAGGAGAAACAGAAGATGTCAGCGCTTATTGATTCTTTATTTCTTTTCTTTTGTGCATTCTTTTGTACCTATACGGTTTATATGTTTATATCCAAACCATCTGTAAAGAAAGGAGAAGGAGAGGAAGAATCTTCTGGAAACAGAATAGAAAGGCGTTTAAAAATGTTATCTAAGCAGCAGGATCGACTTTTAGAAGAGGCTGGATCAGATAAGATTTCCACCTTTGCCAAAAATGATTTTCAGAAAACAAGTGAAGTTGGCGATCAAACCCAAAGTGTTACGAACAAAATAATAAACAAAATAAGAAAAATAATGAAAAAAGCTGGTATTACGGATATATCGGTTGGTCATTTCTTGATTTATTGCTTTTTCGGAGGAGTTGTGATGTCAATGATTGTTTTGTATTTCAAATTTTTGAATGCATTGACAGGTATTCCTATAGGTATGTGTGTTGGAGCCTATTTGGTATATAACTACTTGAGATCGAAAGCGGAAAGAAGAAAGGCTGAATTTCTGAAATTATTTCCGGATGCAATCGATATGATGATTCGAGGAGTAAAGGCAGGGTTAAATATCGGACGTATTATGAAATTGGTTAGTGTAGAATCTAAAGATCCAATAGCCAGTGAGTATGAGACAATTAGCCAAAAGCTTGATCTGGGTATTGAGCCGGAGAAAGTTTTGCAAGAGGCTGCAGATAGAATAGATTTAGAGGAATTTAGATTTTTAGTCGTAGCATTGGTGCTTCAAATGGAAAACGGAGGTATGTTGGGAGAAATTTTAACCAATCTCAGCAGCATCGTGAGAAAAAGGCTGGAGCTTGGACTGAAACTGAAAGCAATGTCTGCTGAAGCCAGAATGTCGGCTATAGTTCTTAGTGCTTTGCCATTTATATTTGCTGGAATTATGGCTTTGTTAAATCCTGCTCACCTAAAGATGTTTGTTGATACAGGATCAGGTCAAACGCTTCTCAAAATAATGATAGTTTTATTTTCTATGGGAACTTTTTTTATGTTAAAGGCAACGAAAATAAAGGTGTGACATGGGAGAGACGTTTTTAAATATAATTATTTTGTTCGTTACTTTTTGTGTTTATATGTGGGTAAAGCCACGTGTCGATGTGTGGTTTCACAAAATAATCAGTAGCGTGAGGCTAGCAAGAAGAATAAAAAAGGTAGGAATACAGGCTTCGGAAGTTGAAGGTACTTTGGGAGATAAAGAGGATGAAAACATTGGTTTGAGTAAAAGAGGACCAATGTTTGGAGAAAATAGATTGTTTAACCTAATAGGGGAGAGATATCCTGAATTAGTTGATAATATGAAGATCTTGCTTATAAAAGCTGGTGTACGACATAATGGCGCAATGGAAGAATTTATGACGGCTAAATTTACTTCCGGTCTTGCAATTTTTCTCATGATAGTGCTTTTGTTAGGTACAAATGATTTTGATATTCCTTTCTATTTGGCTTGTTTATTAGGAGTAATAGGGGGAATATTAGGTGGACATAAATTGACGGATTTGAATTATGAAATGATTGCCAGTCAACGGAAAGAAGCCATCGACAGAGGAGTTCCTGACCTGGTCGATTTGTTGGTTATTTGTACGGAATCCGGCTTGGATTTGACGAAGTCTATTAGAAGAATTGCTCGAGAAATGAGGACATCCAATCCTGTTTTGGCGGACGAACTCAGTTTAACGTCAATCGAGCTGGAGATGATCCCGGATCACAGACAAGTTTTTACAAATCTGGAAAACAGAACAGATTGTCTCGAAATCAAGACTATTTCAAAAACATTGAGTCAAGCTCTTGAATATGGTTCATCATTATCGACATCATTGAAGGAATTAGCCGTCGAGGCAAGAGAAAAGAGAATGCTGGAAGCCGAGGGAAAAGCGGCTCAGGCTCCGACATTGTTGACCTTGCCTATGATGTTTTTCATTATGCCGTGTCTGTTCATTGTTATGTTAGGACCGGTTATTATAGGAATGATAAATTCTTTCACATCAAAATAAAAATATTGCAATTTTGAAGTAAATATACTAACATTACACGCTTGTTAGTGGCTAAGGGGAGTTTATGGCTCGTATAACTGTTGAAGATTGTGAAAAGGTTGTGAAAAATCGTTTTGATCTGGTGGTACTCGCAGCGCAGAGGACTCGTCAGATATTGGCTGGAGATGCGATTACTGTTGATGCAGATGATGAGAAAAAGCCCGTGATTGCCTTGAGAGAGATTGCTGCCCGTACGGTTTCCGTCGATGATCTAAAAGAGGCGGCGATTAACAGCTTCCGTTCATTTTTGCCTTCAGATGAGGAAGAAGAGGATCTGGACGATATGGTTGAAGAGGATACCTACAATCCGTATGAAGGTTTGTCCGTGAAGGCCATCGAGAAAGAGGGAGTGCGCGTCGTCAGCGATAACGAGATTGAAGAAGATTCAGACTCGGCCGTTGAATCTGAAAATTCCGATGGGAGCTCGACGGGTAGCGAGATTTAGTAAACTGTAGGCAACGCCTTGGTTTTTGGTCCGATTGTTCTTGAAAAAGTTTCTATGTTGGACTATAAAAGCATTAGTTGTGCGGTCGTGGCGGAACTGGTAGACGCGTAGCGTTGAGGTCGCTATGAAAATTATTTCGTGGAAGTTCAAGTCTTCTCGACCGCACCAATGACTTGGTCGATATTTTGAGTGAAAAATTTAGGAGGAGTGATGGATACTTTGGTGGTTATACCGGCTCGCATTTCGTCGACTCGATTACCAGGAAAGGTTTTGGCGGATATAAATGGTAGGCCTTTAATCGTTCGAGCATATGAATGTGCGATGTTGTCGCAGGTTGGTGATGTTATCGTTGCGTGTGACGATTCGGGAGTTAAGAATGCCATTGAAGGTATAGGTGGAACGGCTGTGTTAACGGATCCAAAACTACCGTCTGGTACAGACCGAGTTTTTGAGGCGTGGCAAAAGTTTGATAGCGAGAAAAAATACAATTACGTAATTAATGTCCAAGGGGATCTTCCTTTTGTAGATGCGGAATTTATTGAAAAGGCGGCGGAGATCGTAAAAGGATCGAGTTGCGATATTTCTACTCTTGCTACTCCGATTAAGGATGAATCTTACAAATGTTCCAGCACGGTAAAACCAGTTATTTCGTTCATGGGTTCTAATAGTGGAGAAGCACTTTATTTCAGCAGATCAGCGGTTCCTTACGGTGGTCCTTATTATAACCATGTGGGAATTTATTGTTTCCGTGCGGAGTCATTGATACGGTTTGTTAATCTTCCACAGAGTCCGCTTGAGAAAACGGAAAAGCTTGAACAGTTGAGGGCATTGGAAAATAACATGACCATAGGAATTACAATTATAGATAAAGAGTCTCCGATAAGCATTGATACTTACGAGGATTTGGAGAGAGCCAGAGCGTATGCACAGGGGAAGGCATTATAGTCCAGTGAAATCCTTCTAATAGATAACGGACCTTTTTCTTTTGGTTTTTTACAGAATTGACCTCAATTCTGCGTCGAATTCGAATACTCCGAGATCGGACGATTGCATCTTTCGGAGTCTGTTCAGCAAATTCAGTGCCTTCGATTCCGATTTTAGGTGGTTATCAAAGAAATCCATTACGAATTGCTGCATTATATAATCTTTATCAGCAACCGCAGATTCGTAGACAACGGATATCAAATCGGATAGTTCTTGTTCTTGACGATATACTTCTTCAAAAATATGAAGAGGTGCTCTCCAATCTTGTCGAGAAGCAGGAATAGGTGACAGCTTAAATCTAATCCCCCTGTTTTCCAAATGATGAAAGATTTTCATGGCTCCCGAACGATAACCCTCCGACTTTTGGAGACACCAATCGGCGCAATTAACTAATCCCATATTTCTAAGTGTACCAGACATGGACAGAGAATTATACGACACCGTAAATCCTCTCAACATATACTTGCTGGCGGCTTCAAAAGATCTTTTACCCAACGTTATCGACATATCATATTCCTCATATAGTTATTCTGATTATGCCAATAAATAGTTAAAATATTGTTTATTTTGATCTGAAAGTTATGCGACCTTTGGTGAAATCATATGTTGTCATTTCGACGTTTACCTTATCTCCGACCAGAACGCGAATTCTGTTTTTTTTCATTCTTCCAGAAGTATGAGCCAGTATAACATGCCCGTT
>CACWKL010000013.1 GCA_902761495.1 uncultured Pseudomonadota bacterium | reverse complement strand
CTACTCTTTTTCTCTTGCTCTGTTCTGCTATTTCTCTTGTTTTCTCTCTCTAGTTCACTTCGTCTCTTTTGTCTCACTTTTTGGTGAACGTGGACAAAAACACACTTACTTTTTTAAGAAAATGAACTTTAATTTAAAAATCTAGCAAATCTGAAAAAATCACTGATTTGTAATAAGGCAACTTTATATGCCTGGTTAATCATTCTATTCCGCGATAAACTCGGAAAGCGCTTTAGTCCTTTCCTTATTTTCAGATAAGAAAGAGTCCATGTCTCGCCTGAATTCTTCATCCAAAGAATTAGTTATCAGATCCTTATAGTTGTAGTATGAAGCCACCAAATTCAGAATCATTTTCTTGGTATTATCATTTAGATCTCTGGACAAATCCCCTGGATAAAAATGCAACTTAAACGCCTTGACGATTTGATTATCAGTCAGGTCAAATGCCCGACCGTTTTCGCCTCTACCGTACCCGTAAATTTCCAAGAGTTTCACGTAATCGCTATCCGTCAATTTTGAAAATTTATCCAGATTGATTTCTTTACACTTGGGATAGTATCCAGCCCCATATTTCTCAAAAATCTCTTTGTAAGGAAACATAGGACCTGGATCTGATTTTCTTTCGATAGCAACATCAGAGTGAGTCACTACAAAACGCCCCGGAATTTTATACTTTTGCTGTAGAGCAAAAATCAGCCGTCCAGTTGACTCAACCTGCTTATCGGAAAACTTGAACCATTTTAAATTATCTCCCGGCAACTGAACAGGCTGTCCGAATTTCTCATAATCATATTCTTTCTCACGAACTTTTTTGTAATACCCCCACATATCTTGCTCAATCCCAATGAAATATCTGTTCAAATAGGTATCACCATTCCAGGCAGATTTTCCGGCATGGAAAGCGATATATTTGGGATCTACGAACTCAAAAATTTCTCCGTCGAAATCAACGTCATAATGTGAAGACACTGCTCTGGAATAAAAGACTTCTTTAGTAACATCGGCATCAAGACACTCAGAATAATGAATAACAATTCCTTTTATATTTTGTTCATCTTCTTTTCGATCAAGAAAAACCGCTTTTTTACCCGTAATCAGGTTAATTGCCACACATTTACCGTTATCCAAATGTCTAAGCGTAACTTCTACTTTGCCAATTTCCTTACAGCGAGTACAAGCCGTTATTAACAAAAAACATCCTACTGACAACCCGTATTTAGAAAAAGCCATTGTTATTCCTCACTACAACATCAAGAATATAACAAATGTGTAAAACATATATTAAAAAGCGAGCCAATCTATCTACAGCAATAACATCAGAAACTTAACAAAGAGAATGCAGTTAAATAAACCTCATCATTGTAATTATATCCCCCAATTTGCAATTTTTTGTTTCTTTTATATTTTTTCCAAAATCGGAGGTTGTAAGAACGGTTTTTCCAACGACGTACCTGCTTTTTTGATCTGGAGTTTTTGGGGCTCCCCAAACGTTATGCAAAAATACTGGTTTATTTCTATATTTTCCTACATATAGCATAACGTGTCCTTTACATCCGACTAAGGTAAGAAATGGCTTTCCGTACCTTGATATAAATGCTGCACTATTTTTCGAAAGATTTACGCAATCTCCTCCGGAAAGTTGAGCATTTCCATTTCGCGCCAATGGAATTCCAAATGTCGTACAATAATCCATAGTAAGCATAGAACAATCTCTCAAATTCAGATATCCTCCCCAACCATATTTCTGACCGAGAAACTGCTGAGTTATTTTTATCGCATTTTGAGCCGTAAATTCTAAAGGCTTTTGAGAAAATCCCGACGCATTACAACTTATCAACTTTGCGTAACCATCGAAATTTTTGTGCGGACAAAGCAAGCCTTTTTTATCTTTAACAAGAACCGTTCCGATATCGGCTCTACTTAAGAATCGGCCTTTGTGTCTTATTAGTATTCCATCTTTTACAGCCACTACTTTTGGATTAGCTATGTAAGTTTTTACGAACGACTCATTCACGTAAGCGACATCGTGCATCGAAACCCAACCCGAAAACGCATAGGAAGACACAAATGCCCACAGTCCATCTTGGGAAATCGCATTAATTCTCACAGGAGTTCCTAATCGCACTAAACTCTGAATATTAGAGTCAAAAGGATAGCTATCGCCCGGATTTTTTTTTGCCATAGTATTTCTGGTAATAATACCTTTCCCCTTAACAGGAGAGCGATATTTTATGTTGCTTCTGATATATTTCACGTCTTCTTGCGATAACTTATGCAAATTTTCTCCAAAATAATTTCCCGAGAACGACGCAGGAAAAACTTCTTTACTTTTGGCCGTCCATGGAGAAAAAAACAGTTTATCGAATTTTTTGTTCAATTCTTTCTGTCGACTTCTTAGATCTTTTTCATTAATTTGAGACGTAAAAAGTCTCAAATTTTGCGGCATATCTAAAATCGCATCATAAGACTCATCAATGAAACACCTGCCGGCTTCATGCGATATAACTAACTTGTTCGAACATTCTTTTTCAGGAGAAGTGCAGGCAGCAACCAACAAAAAACATCCCGCCAACCACTTGTATTTAGAAAAAATCATCTCTACTCCCTTCGCAACAAAGTAAAGAGTACAACAAAATAGCAAGATCACGCAAGAATCATAAAAAACACCCCGAAAGCATTTGCCCTCGGGGTTGAATTCGAACAAATCGAATGAAAAATGAAGTGAAATTATTTCAATTCAACTTTTGCACCAGCAGCTTCCAATTTCTCTTTCATGGCTTTCGCATCATCCTTGGAAACTCCCTCTTTGATCGCTTTCGGAGCAGCTTCAACCATCGCTTTCGCTTCGGTCAAGCCCAATCCGGTGATTTCTCTTACGACTTTAATTACACCGATCTTGGAAGACCCCGCGTCTGTCAAAACGACGTCAAATTCGCTCTTCTCTTCAGCAGCAGCGGCCGGAGCAGCACCGGCAGCGGCGACGGCGACAGGAGCGGCAGCGGATACTCCCCATGCTTCTTCTAACTTCTTGCTTAATTCAGCAGCTTCCAAAACTGTTAAAGCTGATAACTCTTCTACGATTTTATCTAAATTTGCAGCCATTTTTTACCTCCATATTATTTTTCTGAATAGGCTTTTAATACACGAGCAAGTTGAGATGCAGGTGCTTGTGACAAAGTTGCCATACGCTGTGCAGGCGTCTGGATAACGGCGATAATCTTCGCGCGCAACTCGTCCATAGATGGTAATGAAGCCAAAGTCTTTACTTCAGCGACACTCAACATTTTACCTTGATATCCTCCGCAAACGACTGACAATTTCTCATCGCTCTTGGATGCATACTCAGACACGACTTTTGCCGATCCTGTGATATCTTTTGAAAACACCAACGCAGTCTGTCCACCCAACTTTTCGGAGACACACTCGAAGTCGGTATCTTTTACTGCCAATCTCGTCAACGTGTTTTTCGCGACAAGATAAACAGATTGCACCGCTCGAAGTTGTTTTCTAAGACTCTCTGTTTCAGCAACAGTCAGTCGATTCTGATTAACCACGAAAACCGCTTCGCTCTCTTGAAAGCGCTGCTTAATTTTCGCAACTAATTCCGACTTCTTGTTTTTTTCCACAGTTCTCTCCCAAACAATTTAACGAGAGAATACCGAAAACCATAGATAACAAATAGAAAGTCATCTGCAACGGCAAATTTAAGCTACTCGCACCGATGGTCTACGATAGACTCAAAACAATCAGAAAGTGAACACCTCAGCGGTATCCAATTTCAACCCGACACCCATCGTACTGGAAATCGCCACGGATTTCAAGTAGGTGCCCTTAACATTGGCAGGTCTCGCCTTCACGACAGCGCCAATGTACGCCTTTAAGTTCGCCTCAATCTTTTCTTGATCGAAACTCAACTTGCAAATTCCTGCGTGAACGATACCGTCCTTGCTCAAACGATACTCAATCTGTCCGGCCTTTGCGTTTTTAATCGCTGCAGCGACATTAGGAGTAACCGTTCCCAACTTTGGATTTGGCATCAATCCCTTCGGACCTAAAATCTTACCTAAACGACCGACAACACCCATCATGTCAGGGCTTGCGATGCACATATCGAACTCGATGGATCCATCCTTGACCTTCTCCGCCAAATCATCAGCTCCGACGAAATCAGCCCCAGCTTCTTTCGCGGCGTCGGCAACAGCACCTTTCGCAAAAACAGCAACCCTGACTGTCTTTCCGGTGCCTTCCGGCATGGAAACCATTCCACGAATATTTTGGTCTGCGGAACGAGGGTCCAAATTCAAATTGATCGCGACTTCCACCGTCTCGTCGAACTTGCAACTGCTGTTCTCTTTCAAAAATTTCACGGCCTCGGACAAACTGTAAGCTCTGTCCTCAACTTTCTTCGCAATATTCTTGTATCTTTTACCTGAACGAGCCATTATTGAACAACCTCCAATCCCATTGCACGAGCAGAACCAATGATCATCATGCTTGCCGCGTCAACGTCGTTTGCATTCAAATCTTTCATCTTCTTTTCCGCAATTTCACGAATTTGAGCCATAGTAATTTGACCGGCCTTCGGACCTCTTCCAGTTGTGGACGATCCTTTTGTGATTCCTGCAGCTTGCTTCAAGTAGTAAGTAACAGGCGGCAACTTAATGATGAACGAAAACGTTCTGTCAGCGTACGCCGTAATGATTACAGGAAGTGGTGTTCCCGCATCGTAAGATTGAGTCTGAGCATTGAATGCTTTACAGAACTCCATAATATTTAAACCTCTCTGACCTAAAGCCGGTCCGATCGGAGGTGATGGGTTTGCTTTCCCCGCAGGTACTTGCAGTTTAATATACCCTACTATTTTTTTAGCCATATAACCTCTATAACATGAAATCAATCAGTCCTTCTTATCATAAAAATATGGATTTTTCAACATAATTTGGCTGAGTCACAGTGAAATGATGTTAACTAAAAGATGAAGATCTTAACGAATTATTAATAAATGGTTGAAAAAATCGGTGAGTGTAGTTTCTTGTGTTAGGGAGTTTTTAGTGAAGTGTACGGATAAAAAATTCTTCGACACGGGAAAGGGTAAAAACAAAAAAAATCAATTATACTCAAATAGTTATTTTTGCAAAATCCTTATAAGCATCAGAAAATTCCGTCGTTTGTTTTCGTTAAATCCAACAGTGCGTTCTATCATAAAAAATACTGTCGTTTTCACATGTTCTTTCATACTCACCTGTTTTATCTATTTACTCGTACAAACGAGAAGTCCTCTTAGCGATGTTTTTACTAACGATCGCATCAGCGTTCTGAAAGATCGGCCGGCAAATATAACTCGCGACATAGTTATTGATATGTATTTTATGCCTGATAACGGCGGAATGATAACTTTAACTAGGTCGTTAATAGTAGGGATTGCGAGAAAACGACCGAATTGGAGATTATTGGTACTTATATCAGAGGATTGCGCCTCTGCATTTGATTTACCGCGGCGTGACAACATAAAACTCATAAAAATTCGCGCTACAATTAATCCGCTCGTGCTGGCAGAACGAATTTTTAATTCACCGCGTTTGGGATTGTTGCATGACAAGTTTCTGCAATTATTGTGTTACAATAGAATTTTTTATGATAAATATTGCGATTTAGTGTGGGATCCATTGGGAGATTCCAGCTTCTGCAATTTTGTGACCATCCCCAGAATTTCCACAATTCACGATTTAGCATGTTTTGACATCGATCCTAAATTTTATGCTATGGGGGATTATAGGATGAAGTCGAGCATGTGCACGGAAAATTCGGTTTGTTTTTCAAAAAAAATCGTTACAGTGTCCGAATTTTCAAAAAAACGAATTTGTGAGCATTTCAATGTTTCAAAAGATTTTGTAAAACATATTCCGATTCAATTGGGAACCCGTATATATTCAAACAGCACACATGAAGAATCAGCGGCTGTTCTGAATAAGTACAAGCTTAAGCCTAAAAAATACTTCATATTCTGCTCCACATGGTGGAGGCATAAAAATCAAATTGCTTTAATGAAAGCTTTCAACAAATTTGCCCAAAAGAATTTAGAAATGAAGCTGATTTTGGTTGGGAAATATCGCGGTAGTATTGAAACCAGTTCAATCAAAGATTTTTGCTCAGACCGCCTAATTATCACAGGGTTTGTTCCCGATAAAGATCTCGGAATTCTTTTGAAAAATGCGCTGGCGTTTATTCATCCATCCGTTTACGAAGGTTTCGGAATGCCGATCATTGAGGCTATGATCAATGGTATTCCCGTTGCGTGCAGCAATGTTGCGTCCCTTCCCGAAGTTGCCGGTTCTGCTGCGTTATTTTTCGATCCATTCGACACGGATAGCATAACCCAAGCCATGCACCATATGGCGGATGATCCGCAGCTTCGAAAAGACCTCATCCAAAAAGGATACGAACAAGCAAAAAAATATTCCGACCGTGACGCGATGGTCGACGAGTATATCCGCGTCATGGAAGAAGTCATGCACGAAAATGATTTGAAAAAAGCAACAATGAAGAAATGAATCTTTGTTATCCCGAATATAAAAGAAAAGAATTGAATCACGACGATTTTTGTTGTATAAGAATCTCAATCGGGGCGTAGCGCAGCCTGGTAGCGCGTCTGCTTTGGGAGCAGAATGTCGGGGGTTCAAATCCTCTCGCCCCGACCAGTAAGATGTTTCGAGTTCGTTAAGCTGAAATAAGAGTAGATCGAGAGTTTGTGTAATGTAAATCATGAATTGCCGGGTCATCTTATCGATGATATTTTGCGTAAATTCAAAAAATTAAGCTTATTTTTTTCGATTGTTCTCCGCACTTTTCAGTTGTCCACAGGCGGCAAAAATATCATCGCCGCGAGATTTTCGGATGACTGCGCGCAGTCCATGCTTAATTAAATTCATCGAAAAAGAATTCGCATTTTCTCGTCGCGTTCCTTTGAAAATTGAATTCGGCCAATCGTTATAAACAATAAGATTCACCTTTGCCGGGAAATTTCGCAAAAGTTTAATCAACTGCCACGCATTTTCTGCGGAATCATTGACTTTATCCAACAGCAAATACTCGAAAGTGATTTTTTCAGTATTGCTTTCGGCGTGATATTTTTTCGTCGCTTCCAAAATTTTTTCGATACTGTATTTACGATTGATCGGCATCAGTGAATTGCGAATTTCATTGTTCGTAGCATGCAACGACACAGCCAATTTTACTCCGAACTTCGCGAGCTCGTACAGTTGATTTTCGACAATTCCGCAAGTCGAAACCGTAATTTTGTTTCGCGAAAAATTATGAGTTTTTTTATCGAGCAAAATCGAAAGAGATTCAAAAAGATTTTCGGAATTCAAAAGCGGTTCACCCATACCCATAAAAACGATATTCGAAATCGGGAATTGATCTTTCCAAAAAATCACCTGCGCTACAATTTCGGCGGTGGTCAAATTTCGAATAAATCCTTGAGTTCCCGTGTGGCAGAATTTGCATCCCATCGCGCATCCAACTTGGGATGAAACGCAGATCGTATTTCGTTTTCCATCGGGAATAAAAACCGTCTCAACGCGGTTGCCGTCAGCGAATTCCAACAACGCTTTTTTCGTGCCATCTTTCGACGTCAACAACGTCACACATTTTCCTCGCGACAATGAAAATTTCTCCTTCAATCTTTCACGAATCGCCAAAGAAACATCGCTCATCTCATCGAAATTTTTCGCAAGCTTTTTGTGAATCCATGGAAAAACTTTTTTCGCATCCAACTCCGAAAATCCATTCTCAACAAAAATTTTTTTCAGATGAGAAATTTCGAATCCCAACAGATTTATTTTTTGCATTCACTTCTCGCCAGCTTGTCTGCGCGCTCGTTGTAGCAATCTCCGTTATGCCCTTTTAACCAACGCCAGGTTACTTTGTGACGCGCAACCTGATCGCGCAATTCAATCCAAAGTTCCTTATTTTTCACAGGAGCCTTGCTCGATGTTTTCCAGTTATTTTTTTCCCAATTTTCAATCCAATTAGTGATACCGTTTTTCACGTAGGTGCTGTCCGTGAAAATTTCGATTTCCGGTTCAATCGCCCCCATCTCTTCCGAAATTTTTTTCAGTGCGCTGATAGGACCAAGAAGTTCCATACGATTGTTAGTTGTATCGGACTCGCCGCCGCACATTTCAAACTCGCCGTCGTCGCCGATAATTATCGCGCCCCATCCGCCTGGTCCGGGATTCCCCGAGCAAGCTCCATCGGTGTAAATTTTCAAATTTCCGCTCGGAATTTTTTTCAAAAGTTTTGGAGACTTTTCTTCCGAAATTTCTTTTTCAATACCATCGGAACCAAGTGAAATTTTTCCTTCGAAAACGTAATTTGCCACACCTTTTTGGATAATCGAGCCATCGGATTTTATGAAAATTTCCAAGTCGCCGCCGGGCTGCTTCACCCGAACTTTATCGCCCATCAATTTTAATTTATAAGCCGAAAATGCCGCAGCGCTCGCCCCGCTTCCGCATGCTAAGGTAAATCCGACGCCGCGCTCGAACACTTCCAACTGAATTTCTAATTCGTTCATAATTTTTGCAAAAGAAACATTGATTCGATTTTTGAAAAGCGAAAATTTTTCAAGTTTTTCTCCGATCGTCTGTTTAATTTCTTGCGGAATGGATTTTTTTAAAAACAAAACCAAATGAGGATTACCAACAGAAATCGCGCAAGCTCGATCGACATACGAAATTTCACTAGGTGATAAATTTAGCTCCGGCAACAAATTATCAACATCGACATTTTTGTTCGGAATTCCCAAATCCGAATGAAAAAAAGACGGCTGCCCTACGTTTACAAAAATCTTTTTGTCGACAATTTTCGTTTTATACGCTTTGGATTTCGTTTTTAAACTCAGCTCGAGAAGTTTGAAATTTTTTTTTATCAGCAGAGATAAACACCGCAATGCATTCACGCAAATTTCCGCCTCACTTCCATCGCAATTGAAAAATTTCGCCGTAACATCATTCTTTTTTTTTCGATAGATTACGAGAGTATCACAGCCGATTCCGAACTTGCGATCGCAGAGAAATCTTACATCTTCCACACTGAGATTTTCAGACAGCTGAGACTCTTCCACGAAAACAAAATCGTTGCCGAGCCCCTGCATTTTATCAAATAAAATTTTCAAAAATCACTCCCGACTCAACAATTCTTTTGTTATGATTTTTCCGCGCTCAACCGCCGGCTGATCAAACGGATTCACCCCTATCAATTTGCAAAGACAAGCGACCTCCAACATAAAATGCATAAACAACGCACCCAGGTTATCCGCAGAGACAGACGGAACTTCAATACGCCGGACATTGAACCCATTTTCAAGCAAAACTTTTTGCGTCGCATTGCATTGGCTACCAAAAATTTCTGAAATCCTTTTGCCTCGCAAATATTCAAATTTAGCCGGAAGATTTTCGTTTTTTACTGCCAAGGATTTCTCCTGTTTTTCATAAAAAAACGTAAAACATTTATCGCGCGGACCATCGATGTAAAGCTGCAGCTGACTGTGCTGATCGACCGATCCGATCGCCGTTAACGGAGTAACTCCTTTGCCGTCCTTACCTGAACTTTCGGCGTACAATTGCGCCAACCAATATCCGAAATTTATCAATTTTTCGGAATAGATGAATGAAACGTGATTGCAAATTCCCTTCTCGAAATTTTTAAAAACGAAATCCGCACCCTCCTGAATTTTGTAGATGGAGTTTCCGAAATTATCCAATACACGACGCCCTCCCGCACGAATCGTGCGAGGATCAAGTCCGCATAAAATCGCGGGAATCATCCCAACTAAAGAAAATACCGAAAAACGTCCGCCGATTGTATTCGGATGATCCAAACACAAAAATCTATTCTGATTCGCAATCTGGCGCAATGTGGAATCTTTGTCCTCCGTCACAACTACAAATCGGTCTTTGAAATCGTGCCAATGCTTCGCGAAATCCATGACAACAAGCAACTGACAAATTGTCTCCAGCGTCTCACCGGACTTTGAAATTACCAAAAAACCCGTTTTTTCAAAATCCGTTTTTTGCAACAAATTCTCCAAGCTATTCGGATCAAGATTGCTGACAAATTTCAAATTTTTTTCGCAAAAATTAGCGACCGAATGAATCGCCTGGCCACCTAAACTGGAACCTCCCGTGCCGAGGATTATAAAATTCTTCAGCTCGCACCACTTCTTAAATCGAGGATCATCCAGCGCAGACAAATCCTCGGAACGCTTCACAATATTAAAGCAATCCAGCTGAGTCAGCTCTCTGAAAAAATCAAACTGACTTCTGCGCTTAATCAAGTCCGTCAAAACGACATGGTTATACAGCATCATTTTCTCCTTTCGGATTTAAAACTGAGATTACCTCCGGATCTCTTTTAAAGAATTTCACGATTTCTCTTTTTATGGTTTTAACTTCCTCCGCGGTTTCCAGTTTGAGATTTTTGATCGAATCTCGGTATTCTTTCAGAAATTTGTAATCGTACCCTGCTCCAATTTTATCTGACAACCAATTCATCGTATCGATAACGTTCGTTTGGTAACTGAAAACGTTGACGGATTTATATAACTCCTCTCGCGCTGCAACTAATTTTTGCTTATCGAATTCGCTCGCCAATCTTTTAATTTCTCCCAAAATCAAAAACTCCGTTTCTTTTGAATATTTTTTTTCTTTCAACTGAACGGAAATTCTCAAATTTCCTTCCGAATAATTCCAAAAAGAATAATCGAAAGCTACATTCGACGCGACTTTCAATGCGTCGACTAAAGATTTCTCCAGCTCCGTTTTCAAGTGAATCAAAAACATTTCCAGAGAGATCGGAGAAGTTGTTCGGAACGGTTCATCATTGTCATAAACTGATTTTTCTCCGCGATAATTCGGAAGACGCCAATAAATTTCAACACACGAAAACTTTACCTGCGGACTGTCCATATCAAAACCAATCGTCGCGTCGTGATGTGAGGGTTCCTTTAATCTTTTTATCTCGGACTTTTTTGCATTCGAAAAATTTTCTTCAATTTCTTTTATGACCTCATCCTTGTTTTTTAAACTTCCGGAAATAACCAAAGTCAATCGATTATTGGTATAGTTTTGATTGCGAAAATCTTTCAAATCATCAACGGTTATCGAATTTAATTCCTCGGTTGACAAAGGCTTACCCGCACCGTCATGCCAATATAATGATCGCAACGCCTCTTTTCGCAATTTATTTTTATCTAATGACATCGATTGATTAGATCTGTGCAACATCTTCTCCTTTTCTTTCGCTAATTCTTCCTCTGAAATTTCTGAATTATAGAAATATTTTGCGAGACATTTTATGTAAAACGGAAGATCAACTTGCTTTCCGTAAAAAGAAAATAAAGACTGTTCCTGCCCAATATATGAAGTCATTTCAACGCCATATCCTTGCGGATTTTTATTTATTTTTTTCTCAAGCTCTTGCTTGAAAATGTTTCCGACAAGTTCGGATTTCCCGGATTTATCTACGTCATCAGATCGCCCCACCGACAAACAGGCCGTTACGAAGATGTTATCGGATTTGTTCGTTTCTAAAAAAATCACGGAAACGTCGTTCGATAATTTTTGATATTCCGCGCCACGGTAAACCTCAGCGGAAATTTTTCCGAAGGAAAGAAATAAAATCAGGCAGAGAAATTTTTTCAACATGTTATCGATTGACGCAAGGGGGAACCAACAAAGGACTATTTTTAGCACTTTCCAAATCAACGCTCTGATTTTCAAAACTATTACATGCGGAAATCATAAACAGCGAAACCAATAAAAAATATTTACTCATTTTTCCCCTCCGAATACGAAATAAATAACAGCACAAAAACTCCAATAACAATCGCGCTATCTGCAACATTGAACGCCGGCCAATGATATCGTCCCAAATGAAAATCCAAAAAATCCACAACCGACCCATATACTATACGATCAATAACATTTCCCACCGCGCCGCCGATTACTAAGCTCGTTGGAAGTCTATAGTTCTCATTTTTCCGCGCATAACTTATCAAAAACCAAACAATGACAAGCGACAAAGCAATAAGTATAACCGGCTGCAAAGCTCCGCTGAGAAGTCCGAAAGTAACGCCTCTATTCTGCACATGTACAATGTTGAAAAACGGAAAAACGTTCACTAATTCGCCTAATCGCAAATTTTTAACAATGAGCAACTTCGACAGCTGATCACTCAGCAAAGTAAAGAGAAATAAAAACTCAACTAAGCGAGGTTTTCTAAAACTTTTCGGCATCGATCGCAAACCTTATTTTCATCAATCTGTGTAACTTTCCAACATCTCTCGCACTTTTCGCCGTCAGCGAGGGAAACAACTACTTTTACCTGAGGAAGATCCTGCGAAACGAATGCATCCGCCGGGGCTTCGCCATCCGAAATTTTGAACTGAGAAACAATCGCTACTTCTTCCCAGAATTCGGAATCTTTTGTATATAAAATTTCGCTCGGAGCAAACAAAGTTACTTTTGCCTGCAAGCTCGAACCAATCAATTTATCCTTTCGAGCGATCTCCAACGCGGTGTTTACAACTCGACGCACCGACTTCACTTTTTCGATACTTTCCGCAACTTCTGCATTGTTCCATTCCGCAACCGGAATCAAGTATTGCGCCAAATGAACACTGAAATTTTCCTTATTGAACGCCGTCCAAGCATCCTCTGCCGTAAAAACCATGATCGGAGCAATCCAACGAACCACATACTGGAACAAAGTGTAAATCACCATGCGATAAGCTTTTCGTTTTTCATAGCTGCGATCGTCACAGTAGAGGCAATCCTTGCGAATATCAAAATAGAAAGACGACAAATCGTTCACGCAGAAATTGTACACCGTATTGAAATACTTGTTCAGGTCATAATTTTCGATGCACTCAAACAGCTGCTTGTGAATTTCGGTGATGCGATGCAAAACCCATTTTTCCAAGACAGGCAACTCGGAATATTCAACAACTTCGTTTTCCGCATCGTAATCCGAAAGGGCTCCGAGCATGTAACGTAAAGTATTACGCATTTTTCGGTAGACGTCTTCGAGTTGCTTCAAGATATTTTTTCCGATTTTCAAATCCTGAGTGAAATCGCTACACGAAACCCACATACGAAAAATATCCGCGCCGTAGGTGTTGACGATGTCTTCCAGATCGATTGTATTCCCGATGGATTTCGACATCTTGCGACCTTGCTCGTCGACAGTAAATCCGTGTGTCATTACGGTCTTAAACGGAGCATTTCCGAAAGTTCCGCAAGAATTTAACAGCGAGTGCTGGAACCATCCGCGATGCTGATCCGATCCCTCGATGTAAAGATCCGACTGGCGCAGGCTATTATCATTTCTGAAAACATAAGCATAGGTCGACGAACTTTCGAACCACACATCCAACGTATCAAAATTCTGCTCGAAATCTTCGGCATTGTATTTTTCGCCGAGAAAATCCTGAGCCGGTCGAACAAACCATGCGTTAGAACCTTCTTTCTCGAAAATCTGCGCGACGCGTTCAATCACTTCGGCATCCTTCAAAATCCCGCCTGTTTTTTTGTTGACGAAAAGCGGAATCGGAACACCCCAAACTCGCTGCCGCGACACACACCAGTCGCCACGATTCTCAACGAAAGCCTTAATTCGGTTGTACCCCTGCCTCGGAATCCATTTGGTTCTGCCTATCTCGCGCAACGCCTTTTCGCGCAAGCCTGTCTTGTCCATGCTGATGAACCACTGAGGAGTCGTACGGAAAATCAACGGTGCCTTCGACCTCCACGAATGCGGATAGCTGTGAACTATCGTAGTTTGGAAAAGCAACGCGCCGACCTCATCCAATTTTTCGAGCATCTCTTTTTCGACTTTGAACACGTGCTTGCCCGCGAACATCGGCACGCAATCGTAGTAAATCCCCGAATCATCCACCGTCCGCGGAACCGCAATTCCGTATTTTTTGCAGACATTGAAGTCGTCAACACCGTGACCCGGGGCCGTATGAACCAATCCCGTTCCGGCATCGATCTCGACGTGATCTCCGTGAATCAACGGAACATCAAAATCATACCCTTGCCCAACGAACGGATGGGAACAAATCGTATTTTGCAAAAGTTCTCCATCAAATTCCCGCAAAATTTCCGCAGAAACTTCTGTCGTGGCCATGAAATTTCCAACCAAATCTTTTGCAATAACGATTTTTTTCGATTCGGTTTGCAATAAACAGTAACGAATTTTTTTAGAATAAGAAATCGCACGGTTCGCCGGAATCGTCCACGGAGTAGTCGTCCAAATTACGCAGTAGGCGTCGCGCAAAAAATCCAAATCGGTTTTCTTAACTTTGAACGCAACATAGATACTCGCCGACTTTTTGTCGATGTAATCAATTTCGGCGTCCGCGAGCGCGGTCTTTTCGACAACCGACCAAAACACCGGCTTCTCGCCGCGGTAAAGTGAGCCGTCCAGAATGAACTTACCGATTTGCCGAATGACTGTCGCTTCGGATTTCGGATTCATCGTCAGATAAGGATGCTCCCAATCGCCGCAAACTCCGAGTCGCTTGAACCCATCCATCTGCACTTGGATCCATTCCTCTGCAAACTTTTGGCACATAGTACGAAATTCCGCAACCGAAATATCCGTTCTTTTCAGAGATTTTTCTTTCAGCTTTTCCTCGATTTTCCACTCGATCGGCAGTCCATGGCAGTCCCATCCTGGAATATAGTTGACATCGAACCCCTGCATTCTTTTGAAACGGCAGATCACATCCTTGATGCACTTGTTCAACGCGTGTCCGGCATGAGGTTTCCCGTTCGCGAAAGGCGGACCATCATGCAGCAAATATTCCTCAGCCCCTTTGGATAATTGACGAGATTTTTCGTAAATGTCGTCCCACTTTTTTAAAATTTCAGGTTCCCTCCTGGAAAGATTACCCCTCATCGGGAAATCCGTTTCCGGAAGAAAAATTGTATCTTTAAAATTCATCTTTTTAGTTAACCATTGCAACCATCTAGAAAATAAATAAAAATCACGGTATAGTCAACAGAAAGAAGAGCATCAACAGAGAGTTATTGCCCAAAAATAAGCCCTCTGCTGAATTGGTAGTTTTATCCGTAAGATATTTTCTTCAATGGTAACTATTTCTCTGCGTCATAGTATTCACTGAGTATGCCATTTTCAAACTCCCGCATACTTCTCAAAAGTTCCTCGGTTTCTGCCGGATTTTGTCTCTCAAAATCTTTAAACCAATTATCTATTTCTGAGAAATCTTCCATTCTGACTTCTTCAGGAGGAAGAGGTCGAACTGGGATCCGTATTATCTTCAAACTTCTTTTGGAATCATCCTCATTTTCAGGATTTTGCTTTTTTAATTCTGACAATTTTTTCCAATATTCTTTTAACTGGTCTATTGGAGAAATCCGTGAACGATTCTTAAATCTGTTTTTTATGGCTTCGGATTCTGAATCAGGAATATCCGCATAGTTAGACGGCCCCTTAACAAATTCTACCAACTTCGGATAAATATTTTCCATTTGTAAAAACTTTAAAAGATTTTTTAATTCATTTTCTGTGGTTTCTGGCTCCGAAACGGTCTTGGATTCCGAGTCAGGAATCCTTGCATAGCGAGGCTTTTCTTTAGAGAACTTCTCTGGCCCTGAATGAAAGTGTTTCTTTTTCAAAAATTTCCACGGACTATGTTTCCCAAAATGTTTCCTTGAGTGATGCCTATTTCTTGGCTGATTCTCTGAATTCCCAAAATCAGAAACCTCTCCAGGGAAACGATCTGCCATGAACTCATCCCTATCGAAATTCTCATTCTTTGGATGAATGCGCTTCTTTTTCAAAAATTTCCACGGATTATATTTTCTGAAATGTTTTCTTTTCCCACGATGATGCGTATCTGAGGGCAAACTTCTTTCTTCAACATTAGCCCCAAAATCCTCACCGTGGTGGTATTTCATTCCCTTCTCATCTTTTTGAAAATCCATTTCTTCATTTCCATACCGATCCCCTATCTTGAGCAGAGCGTCAATATCTCGCGATTCCCTGTTGAATTTGTTGGTTGATTTAAACTGAGACTCTCTGGGTGAGAAATCCTTAAACTCATTGGTTGGTTTATATACTCCGTCTTCAATAGTTCCTTCACTTTTGTACGATGTTACTCCGTCCTTATCAAATTCTTCTCCTTCCATTTGTACTTGAACCGATTCTCCATTATTCTGAGACAACTGCAACGACCAACTACTCCCCAAAACATCGGGATTAGCATGTGCTGACAAAAATATTAAGCACATAAAAGGCAATTCTGCAAATTTATTCATTTATTCCTCCGTATATTATCAATGAGCATTTTACTCCGTATTTATTAAAATTTAGTTAAATTTTTTTGTCAATCGCAAAAAAATTCAAACAACATCATGTTTAGGCTTGGACAATGTAGGATATTTGTCGTGAAGATCTTTCAAATACACCAGAATTCCGTCCACCTTTACATACATGTGACGGTGATCGGAAAAAATCAGGTTAATTTCATCTTTGTTCGCGTGCATCGTCAGAAGATTATAATAGTGATGTGGCTTTTTTTGAAAATTACTGTTCACGTGCACGGTTTTTACGTTATGAATATACAAACCAGAATGAACCCGGTGATAACACTGCTCCTCATCGAATTTATGAAAATGTTCCCAGCAAAATCGGTTAAGAATTATGCGAAAACACTTTTGATCGGACAGATAATGGCACCCGCTCACCTTAAAAATAGAATCTTGAAGCAAAGCTGAAATCACATCGCAATCTTCCTCAGATTGAGCTTTTAAATTTATTTTCTCCAAAAAACCTCCTAAATTTTCAACAAATCCTATTTTGTTAACAAATTATTAATTATTTACCCGCTATAATCAAGCTGTTATGTGTGGTACTTACATGTTTGGATTTTTTAAAAAACGATTCCGAGGCGTAACGATCCTGGAAACTGCGGTGACTTTACCAATCATTTTCTCTATAATACTTTTCTCGTTAGAGTTTATTAGAATTGGATTGGCTCAAAACGCCGTCGACACGATCACAAAAGAATGTACGTTTCGGTTAATGGCTACAGGGAAAGTCGACAAGTTTGATGAAGTTTTTAATAAATATAAACCGATAGGTATTCCTGTCGAGAATTTTAGATATTACATCCGGATATATGCGGATGATGATGTCAGCCCGATGACAGAGGAGCATCAAGGCATATACAAAATGATGATGCGTGAACCATTCGGAGGAGAAACTATCGGTTGGGCGGATACTGAACAAAATGATGATACACCTACAGAAAAAGCTAGTAAAAATAATTATGGATTAACCAACAGACACGCCTGGTTAAACAAATATCAAACTAGTATATGTGACGGTGCTGATTTCAATGAATACGGAAGTGATCGAAAAGAGCTATTAGAAAATGGAGTTCCTTCGGGATACGCGTTTGTTTTAACCGTCGCGGTGAAATTCCCATTTTCCAGCTCATTTGTAGCAAAATTATTTAGCGGAGGTTCAAATACAAACAAACCAGATGTGTACATTCTATGGGCGCGTGGATCGGGAATGGTCAACTGACGCCGAAATTCTCTTTCTAACTTAACTTTAAAATTGCTCAAACAGATGATCAATGTGCGTTTTGAGCTTTTAAATCTACCTTCTCCCATTACTAAAATTTTCAACAAATTCTATTTTGTTAACAAATTATTAGTTATTTACTCGACATAATTAAGCTGTTGTATGTGGTATTTGTATGTTTGGATTTTTTAGAAAACGATTCCATGGTGTAGCGATTTTGGAAACCGCATTGACTTTACCGCTGGTTTTGTATTTGATACTCTTCTCACTAGAGTTTATCAGAATCGGATTAGCTCAAAATGCCGTTGATATGATCACAAAAGAATGTACATTTCAGCTGATGGCTAAAGGAAAAATCGATAAATTTGATGAAATTTTTGGAAAATATAAGCCTCTAGGTATTCCTCTCGGGAATTTCAGATATTACATTCGAATATATCCAAATATAAATGCTATGATGAGTAGGTCACCTTACGGAGGAGAAACTATTGGTTGGGCAGATACTGGACAAAATAATGACTCCCCTACCCAAAAGGCAATCGTAAATAAATATGGATTATCCAGCAATCATGCTCTGTTAAACAAATATCAAACTGATATATGCAATGGAGTTAAATTCGGAGAATACGGAAATGATCGAAAAAAACTACTAGAACGAAGCACCGGTGTTCCTTCAGGATATGTATTTGTTTTAACTGTTGCGGTAAAATTCCCTTTTTCCAGCTCCTTTATAGCAAAATTATTCAGCGGAGGTTCAAATACCAACAAGCCGGATGTGTACATTCTATGGGCACGCGGATCGGGGATGGTTAACTGACACAGAAATTCTCTTTTTCTTACTTGATTTTAAAGATGAAATTTATATTGTTTAAGTAGATAGCGAATGTGTATGTGCACCGTATTCAGGTGAATGGTTCGTATCTGAAGTTGGAAATGAAGGAGTAAAATATGAACAACTTATTTATCAGGAACATTTTTGCTGGAATTCTAATCTTGGAAAGCGCAAATGGAATGCAAAATTTGACACCGCAATACACCCCTAACAATTCGGGGGGATATAATGCAGAAGGTAACGAAGTATTTCTACCTGTAACAAACGGCGTCATGGAAGGTGTTTCGTCCATAACAAGTAGACGTTCCAGCATCAGTGCCCTGGAACTTCAGCAAAACAGCACGAATGGACAATATATAAATCAGTTCTTCAGCATACAGAAATCATCGATTCAAAACACATCGAATGTACCAATTAGCCATACGGTTTCAGAAATTAACGAAAATACTCAAAAAAATATAAACTCCCTTCCAATTTTGAGAGATATAAACAGTATAAATCAATCTGTCGGACAAGGATCAGGATATTCAAACATTCAAGGAAACAACGACATTAACCTAACTCCGGAGCAATATAACTATCTGGGATATTTTCCGCTATCGGGAATCCATAATCTTTCAGATCCTGCTTTTAATTTATCCGAGGTTTTGCAACTCGTTAAATGGCAAACTGGGATAATTAGAAAAAAACAACAGGAATTATCTAATTTAAAATGGCAAAATAAAATCCTAAATAGAGAAAATCAGCGTTATAAAAATGAACAAAAATATTTCCTCCCTTACACAATTACACAATTAAAAGACAAAAATATAAATTTAGAAAAATATGCTAAAAATCAAGACATAGTACTTCAAGAAGCAATCCATAAGCAAAAAAATCAACAGGACAGAATAATCTGTTTAGAACAACGAAATAAAAATAATCAAATAGAAATCGCTAAACTAAAAAAACAAATAAACAAATTAAAAAATCAAATTACCAAAGAAAAGGCGAGTCATGAAACTGAAGTCAATGACCTAAGGGAGCAACTAAAAAAAGAAAAACAACTAAATGCTGTACTCAATCTGAACACAGACTCTGTTTTGGAAAATAAATAAGATTAGCGAAATCTTCCGTTACCCCAATCCCGACGCTATCTGTTCTGCGGATTCACTTTATCAGAAATACTCTGAAATACCGCTGATATAATTTCGCGTGGGTTCATTTTGCTTATCTGTTCGACAGTCAGCAAATCGCTGTAATTTCCAACCGAGGATGTAACAAATTTTGTGCAGAAAATATTCAATGTTGAAGTTTTTTCAAGATTTTCGAAAATATTCGGAAAATTATCCAACTCCATCGTCTCGCTGATCTTGGCATAATGGACTTTTATGTCGCGCTCCGGCTTCAACCCGTGCAGATTACAGATTTTGTCAATCAAATCCTTCGGATCTGCCTTATTCTGAGGAAGAACCGTTAATACCTCAGCCGTTTTTTCAGTTTTGTAGGACAGCATAATCGCCTTCAGGGTCAGAGCAATAATATCCTTGGAGTTGTACATATCCATTAGGTCGCTTTCAGAGAAATTTAAGAAAACACTCCCTGACTTCAGAATCGATTCAGTCACCTCTCCCAAAAATCCATACTGGTCCGACACATTCTCAGGGATTCTTATAATCTTAAACCGCGAGGAAGTTTTGCGGCACTGAAAATCCGCGTGTTGACAAAGCAACTCTCCTAAGCGTTGAGTCGCTCCCGTCCAATTATTAGCATCCATAGAATTGGTACTGGACAAAACGAAAGTCAGCGGAATTTTTATTCCCTGAGCCAACTTAATCATCCTGTCGGTATCAATAACATTTTTCATCAGCGCCTCTTTGAGGTGATCTTCATCCGAAAAGCGCATTTTGATAGGCATATTGTAGAACAGAATATCCGGACGAGCTTCGTTCATAATCAAGAAAGATAAGTCAGCAATCTTAACACGATAATTTTTAAAACTGCTGATCTGAGTCAAGATATGATTAACCTCAGGAATTAAACTGGCAGATTCGCAAATGATAGTCAGATTAACGGATGCAATTCCCGACAAAATACAAATCAGATCAAGAACAGTGCGCCGTCCGTCGTAGCAAATCCAAATATTTTTGTTTTTGAAGAGACCTGTTAACGGATTTTTGTCTATGATCGGAAAATCATCTGTCAAGTCATTCAAAGATAAGGAAAATATCTCCCCATTTTTCACCGTCATAATCGAAATAGAATACTCTGTAGCGACCTCGAGTAACTTACTTAAATTTTCAAGATTCTTTTTTTGAGCGCAATAGATAAATTTTCGTGGTTGAGGATAAAAGGGAATATAGCGAAATTTCTTCAACTGCCGCTCAAGTAATTCAACGGTATGAATATCGCTGATTCTCATATCCCGGGACTTATTTTTGGACAGCAATATTAGTTCTAACACTTTGTATTTGCTCAACAATCGGCGGACAACATCCAAGTCAGATAAGTTTTCACAAATTACATAAACGGGAATATTTTTGCTAAAAAGCTTGTGTCCCTGCAAATAGGAAAATATCACATACTCGATCAACGCAACTAACAGAAGGTAGACCACAGCGACAGAAAAAGAATTATTTATAAAAATTACCGGAGCGAAGCAGGTCGTCACTGCCAAACAAATTCGCAAAACATTGTTGCCGGAAAATTTTTCAGTAAACCAACATAAAAGCGCTCCGTAAATGCAGACAATGGAAAACAATTCTTTAAAAAACACCGAAAAACTCATTTTTGGATAGATCAACAAACTTCCCAACACATACGATCCGATTAGAATTGAAAGATTTATCACATGACAGTGATAATTTTGCGAAATCTTTTTCGCCCGCAAAAATCTCGTCGCAGCATTTGTAAATTTCGAGACATTTTCTGCTTTAAAATTTTCTCTGATTTTGTTAATCCAATTATCCAACATCGTTTAATCCACAACCTTCCCGAGACTAGTTTAAACCAAAATATAACCTAAAACCAGAAATTATTACTTATATGAACGAGTTACGAAAACATCTTTCACCAAAATTTACGACTAGCACATTTCGAGTTATCCCAAAATTTTTTTCGCAATGTATTTCGCCCAGACATCCGGACGGCGCTGTTTGGTAATCTCGATCGATTGTTTCAGTCGAAACTCATTGATTTTTTCGTGATCGCCCGACCGCAAAATTTCCGGTACCTCCAAATAATGAAATTCTTTTGGGCGCGTATATTGATGATACTCCAGCAGAGGTTCCTGAAAAGAATCCGTATGAATTGACTCGTTATTTCCAACTACTTCCGGCAGCAATCTAACTATACCTTCGATAATTGTCATCGCCGCGGATTCCCCTCCGAGCAACACGAAATCACCGATGGAGATCTCCTCGAATTCGTAATAATCGAGAATACGCTGATCGACTCCCTCGTAGCGTCCGCACAAGAACGTGACACCTTCCGATTGGCTCAATTTTTGCAGATCATCTTGAGTCATTTGCCTTCCGCGCGGCGAAAAATAAATCCTCTTTGCCCTTTTTTGATCGGCAGAAAGGGAGTTGAACGCTTTTTCGAAAGTCAGCGGAGAGAGGATCATGCCGGCGCCTCCTCCGTAGGGAATCGAGTCGATGCGGTCTGATTTTACGGGATATTTTTTCAGGTCAATCAGGTTGAGATTCCACTTTTTCTGAGCCAACGCGTCGCCGATCAAAGACACTCCGAGAGTTCCGGGAAAAGCCTCCGGGAAAATCGTAAAAACATTCGCCTGCCACATATTTTTCCTCTTTTTTGTTGATTTTCAAGGTTTCCGAGAGTTTTTGCAAGAACTAAAATTTCAACTTAAAGATATTCTTTTATCAAAACAGGGGAAAAAGTTAGGATTCGGTTAATTTTAAATTGCGTTATATCCCTCGAGCTCGTTCCGGAGAACCAGCGTAACGCTGGATTTGGCAATTTTGCACCGACTAAATTTAACCTCCGTCAGCGCAAAGGTGACGCAGGGCGATGAGAACTGTTAGCAGAGGCGCTGATTTTATCGAACTGAGCATGCATCCATTTGGAATGATATATGGAATAAGGCACCAAGATCACGATAAGGACAATTACTGCTATCGCTATTCCTTTTATATTATCGAAAATATCCGCGCGTGCTTTGTTTTTCTCTTCTTCTGTTCCGAAAAAATATAAGGCAGCCATTTCTGTCAGCGGATGATAAATCGGGAAATACCACATTGAGGTTCGAGAAAAATAACTCACTGCCAAAATCGGAATCAACCCCATCCATCGAATTTGCATATATTTCGGATTATTTGCGCTTTTCTCATATATCAAAAGTTTCTCGAAATGCGGAAATTTCAGCAAAATATAAAGCTCGAAAATCGCGACAATTCCAGCTGTGAACAAAGAATAAATCGGTGAATTTCCTCCGATCAGCTTCTGTCCAAGGATTTCCAGAATAAGCCATACCCAAACAAACCAGGCTCTTCTCCAATGTTCTTTCATGAAATTTCTCCCTGTTTTTTCTCAGCTTAACCAAATCAACACACCGATTATCGCGATAAAAACAACAAATCCGAGAATTCCCACAGGCTTCGCAACAGATGCATTTATCTGCCGTTGCCCCGGATAACGCCAGCTCATCATTTTTTGCATCTGATTTTTTATGTTGGGATCTTTTTTTATCCTTTCACGATCTTTTGTCGTCGGGTCGGGATCTCCGAGAATAAATTTCGCCGCCGCCCTGATTTTTATTTTTGTTTCGTCTTCCATTTTTCAATTCCTTCTACAAAAGCGTATTATTTTGAAAGGGTTTGGAGTCTTCTAGCTGATAAAAACTTACAGTCTGGTTTTTTCCACCGGATGATTTCATCGGCGTGTGAAAGATGTACCAAAGAAATGCAGCTACGACAAGCACCAAAATTATCGGGGCCACAACCAATATATACAAATAAGTTTTCAGCTCGGGAATTCCTTCTTTTTCAAGAATTTGATGCCTCTCTTCATGAGAAACTCGGAAGAAATTGATAATTACGTCGATTCTGATCGTTGCGATGAAATAGAATTCTGAGAAATAAGCCCATTTGAAAACGAAAATCAAAAATGCGACAAGGCAGGACATCACCATCAGGCGAATTTTTCCGTGGCTCGGGTTTTCGGCATACTTGGCAGCGTCGCAGAAATATTCCGCTCCCGGCAGCTGGAAAAACATGTATGTTTCGAAAATCACGGCAACGGACAGATAAAAGATTTTTTGAATTGCGACCCCATAGTGTTTTGCCAAGAAAAAATATCCAAATCCTCCGACCAAAAGCCACAGCGTAAAAATCAAAAGTTCTCTTAAATTCGATCTTTTCATAAACTCCCCTTTCTTTCGGGTAATTCTATTGAATAACAATTAATTTTTGGTTAACCGAGCAACGCTCGGAGGAGGCGTTAAAACTACATCTAACCGACAGTTTGCTCGGTGTATCTAAATCGATTTTTTCAATTTCCCTGAATACCGTAATACAAATGTACACAAAACATGAGCTCCAGAAACTTTCCGGGGCATAGAGTACTTACAGGAAACATCAGCGCAGGAACCTCTCCTGCCCGCCTGGCTTTATTAATCTTGACGGATTTCCATAACAAAATTTCGCCGCGTAGCCGCATCTTCAATTTTTGAAATTCCGATAGGTTTCGGCGGTAATCACGATTTGCCCGTCGGTTTCGGGAAAGTTTTCTTTCGTAAACGGAATGAAAAATGAATCCTTCGTTCCTACTTCGGAAATCTCTATCAAATCACCTGCCCCGAAATTTTTCACGTCAATTATTTTCAGATCGACATCTTCTCCGACTACCAAAATTTTCTGCCCAATCAAATCACAAATGAAAAACTGATTTTCGTCTAATTTCGGCAGGTCTTCCTTTTTTACGAAAAAAGACATCCCTTTTAATTTTTCCGCTTCGTTTCGATCGTCGACGAAATCGATTTTTATGACAGCGGTATCGCCTTTTTGGTTCAAAAGTTTAAACCGAAACTCATTCCCGTCTCGATCATAAATTTTTTTGTAATGATTGATATTGTCGGTGTACAAAAAAACACGCACCGCTCCTTTTATTCCAAAGGCAGCGGTGACGCGCAAAATCTCTATCAAAATACTTTCCTGAAAAACTACTCTGCAACTGTAGCTTCGGAGGCGGCTTTCAATCTCTCCTGAGCCTTTTTCTTCGGAGCAGACTTCTTCGGAGTCTCAGTGACCGCCGGCTTTTCGCACAATCCCAAACCACTCAACAACAAAGCAACTCTGTCAGAAGGCTTAGCTCCAACCGAAATCCAGTACTTAATCCTGTCCGCCTTTGCGGTAACACGATTCTCATCAGCTTGATCTAAAAGCGGATTGTATGTCCCGACTTTTTCGATAAACGCACCATCTCTGGCACGACGAGACTCGGCAACAACGATTCTATAATAAGGATTTTTTTTCGCTCCACCACGAGCTAAACGAATTTTTAAAGCCACGAAAATCTCCAATGTTCTTTTTAGTATCATATATTTAACAGCATGATCGAAAAAAGTCCAGTATCTGATTGAATTTTTGTCGAAATCTTGATATTTTTGTCCCCGCAGTTGTTTTGCGTTTGAATTTATACGGACAATGTGATAATAGTTGTGCTACCTACTTTAGGAATATAGAAATGAATATTTTAGAGAATTTTGAAAAGAAACAGCAGGAGAAACTACTAGACGGATCCAAAATACCTGAGTTTGCTCAGGGTGACACGGTAAAAGTTTTGGCGAAAGTCATGGATGGCGACAAAGAGCGCATTCAGTCCTTCGAAGGGGTCTGTATTGCTCGCCGTAATCGCGGAATGGGATCATCCGTAACTGTCAGAAAAATGTCTTTTGGAGAGGGTGTTGAAAGAGTATTTCCTTTGTACTCACCGAATTTTAAGTTCGAAGTTGTACGTCACGGTGTTGTAAGGCGTTCTAAGCTATACTACTTACGCGGAAGACTTGGAAAAGCAGCCCGAATCGCCGAAAGAAACGACTACGCTAAGGCAAACAAGGAAGAAGTTGCTTCCCAGCCTGCATCGAATTAGTTTTTTCGTATTAATTTTATTAAGTTTTTGGGAGCTATGTGCTCCTTTTTTCGTTTGTTTGCGGAAAGTCAGGATTTCTCTCGGTTTTTTTATACTGTTGCCGTATGTCGTCTGTTGCAGATATATTCCTGCCAAAACAGATCGAAAAGTTAAGATTTGGTTAGTTTTAAATTGATGTCCGCCCCTCACTCCCCATCCTGGGCATGGTAGCATGAAAAAATTGATAAATTGTTAAATTAACCTTTTGTTAACTATTTGAAAAACGCCTGCCCCGCAGCCCATGTATGTTGAAAATACCTAATTGATATATGATTAGAAAAGCGAGAGGGTGAACTGACACGCCCCCCCCTAGATTGGGTCGTCACAAAAACTGAGTTATATTGAAATGGAAAAAGTGGTTGATGTATGAGCAAAAGGGAAGACAAAGATACACATAGGCAAGACAT
>CACWKL010000012.1 GCA_902761495.1 uncultured Pseudomonadota bacterium | reverse complement strand
CTGGAGCTATTTAAAGAAAAAAATCGGGGCTTTAAAACAAAAATTCGAATCTATTTTTGATGCTATCCAATACGTATTAGCAAATTGAAATATGTATATGTAAAAAACACAGGAGTTTATAATGGCTAATATTACAATAATAATGCCTTCGTATAACAGAGGAGAATATATTGCAGAAGCATTGGATTCTGTTTTTATGCAAGAAACCAATTACGATTATCAAATTATCGTCGCAGATGATTGTTCCACAGATAAAAGTGTTGAAATCGTTAAGCAATATCAGAAAAAATATCCCAATAAAATTATACTGTTAACTTCCGAAAAAAATCAGAAGTTATACAGAAACATTTTGAGGGCTTATGAAATAACGAAAACCGATTATTTTTGCGTACTTGATCCTGACGATTTTTGGATTGATAAGCACAAGATTCAAAAAGCGTTGGATTTTCTTGAAAAGAACAAAGAATTCACAATTTACTCAACAGATACCGACATTTTAATACCTGATGGTAAGCGCAAATTAATACCTGATGGTAAGCGCAAACGTTATCTGGGAGCAGAACAATCCACAGATTCGGATTTTAATGACTACTTGAACAACAAAGCAGTACTTGGCTGTACTTTAGGCGCGGTATTCAGGAATGTCATTTTTAAAAATGGAATTCCCGAAAAAATGAAAAACATTGAATGCTCAAGCCAGGAAGTATCTTTTCGTGGAGATTCATTCAGAAACATTATTCATTTGCACGAAGGAAAGGCTCATTGTGTACCCGATGTAGACGGTGTATACAGAATTACAAATAACGGGATATGGCAAAGTCTTAGCGAACTGGAACAAAATTTGCAAAATGCGGTTATGTTTAAAGATTTTTGGCTTTACTTTGATAAAAAATATCCTGAGTTGCTGGTTCATTCCTATGGATGCATAAGCAAGGAGGCAGGCGTCAGTTTGAGAGGCGAGTTGTTAAAGATAAAAAAATACCGAAAGCTGTTTAAAGTTACTCTTGTGTCTTTTTTGATTTTATTGATAACGAACATTGTTCTTTGCAGACCATTTGAAAACGTTCGATTACGTATGGATTATAGAAAAAGCAACCCCGTTTGTTATGAGACTTTAAATACCGATTCAGAGAGAAAGTGCTTATATAAGTATTTAAAAAACAGTCACAAGTATCTGGAGTTTGGCTCAGGAGGATCGACTTTTGATGCTATAAAACTGATGAAGGGAGAGAATAAAGTTATTTATTCTGTTGAAGGCAGTGAAGAATGGTGTGAGCATCTAAAAAAATGGGAGTTAATCAGAGATAGTATTAAAACAGGAAAGTTACGTCTAATGTATATGAATATAGGACTTACCGGAAATTGGAGTGTTCCTGTAGAAAAGGATATGAAGGGATTATTTCGTAACTATTACAGTGTGTTCGATACTCCTATTGCCAAAAAGGTTGATACAATACTTATTGATGGTCGATTTCGTGTCATTTGCGCTTTGAAAGCGATCAAGAACTGCCGTCCTGATGTTTTTATATTAATACATGATTTTTCTATAAGACCTAAATATCACATAATATTAAAATATCTGGACGAGATAGAACGCGTAGACACATTAAGTGTGTTTTCCATCAAAAAAAATATTAATACTGAAGAATTAGACAGGGATATAGAAAAGTATAAATACATAGAGGATTAGTTTATAATTTGGCAGAGTTGTAGATAATTCGGGGCAGTGTAAAACCAAAAACTGGTAATGATAGAATCTGACAGATATTGATTTTTTTTCATGCATTGATTATCCTAAGAATCCGTATAGGTGGGTTTTTATTTTAGGATAGAGAAAGTTTCAGAGGAAAAGTGAATTTCCAATTAATAAACATGCGAATTCATGGCGACGAAAGAGGAAAACTTATTTCGTTGGAAGGCGATCGCGATGTTCCGTTCGAGATAAAAAGGGTTTATTGGATTTTCGATACAGCTCCCGATCAGGATCGAGGCATGCATGCTCATAAAAACATGGAGCAAATCATCGTCGCGATGGACGGCGCTTGTCAGTTCGTTCTTGATGATGGAAAAACTCGTGAAAAGGTCTGGCTAAACCGGCCCGACGTTGGACTTTACATCGGCAAAAATATGTGGCGTGAGATGAATCATTTTTCCTACGGGTGTAAGCTTATGGTTCTCGCATCCGATTATTATGACGAAAAAGAGTATATTCGAGATTATGATGAGTTTTTGAGAGGGGTCGGGAAGTGATTCATCCATTATCTGATGTTCAAAGTAAAAAAATAGGAAAGAATACGAGAATATGGCAGTTTTGTGTCGTTTTACCGAAAGCCGAGATCGGAGATAATTGTAATATTTGTTCCCATTGCTTTATAGAAAACGACGTTGTGATAGGAAACAATGTAACTATAAAAAACGGAGTAAATTTGTACGACGGAATGAGAATTGAAGACAATGTTTTTATAGGGCCCAATGCAACATTCTGCAACGATAGATATCCGGTATCAACAAACAAAAATTTCAAACTCGAACCAATAATAGTGAAAAGAAATGCGTCCATCGGAGCAAATGCAACTGTTCTTCCCGGAGTTACGATAGGAGAAAATGCGATAATTGCAGCCGGAGCAATTATCACAAAAGACGTAAACGATAATGAAAAAATCATAGGGAGAAACTAAATGGCGAAAGTTTTGGTAACCGGCGGGGCGGGTTTTATCGGGTCTCGTGTGGTGGAAAAGCTCCTCAGCAAAAACTATTCTGTATGTGTAATCGACAATTTATCCACTGGGAAGCGGGAAAATCTGCCGGAGTGCGCCAACTCAACGTTCTACAATCAGGACATTTGCGGGAACTCTTTAGAGGAAATTTTTGAAAAAGAAAAACCGGATTTCGTTATACATCTTGCGGCACAAGTTTCCGTCGGCAATTCCGTTTCCGATCCATATGATGATGCTCGGACTAACATTTTGGGATCGATCAACTTATTGGAATTATCAAAAACTTACAACGTGAAAAAATTTATTGCCGCTTCATCTGCCGCTGTTTACGGTATTCCGAAAAATCTTCCGATAGATGAAAATCATCCGACCGAACCTATTTCTCCTTACGGATTGTCCAAAATTACGATGGAAAGGTATATCAGACTTTCGGGTGTTCCGTATATTATTTTCAGATTTTCGAATGCCTACGGAGCACGGCAGTATTTGTCGAAAGAGAGCGGAGTTATCTCGATTTTCGATAAAATGATGAAAAATAACGAACAAGTTAGCATTTTCGGAGACGGCGCCCAAATAAGAGATTTTGTCTACGTAGGAGATATTGCGGAAATTTTTGAAAGAGCAATTGCATCCGACGTGAACAACGAAACCCTGAATTTCTCAACGAACAAAGGAATAACTGTCAATGAGTTGTTTCTCATGATGCGCGAGATCTACGGATACAAAAAAGCGCCGGTTTTCCTTCCGGAAAGAGAAGGCGAAATCAGGGACAGCATTTTATCTAATGATAAGGTCGTAAGACTTTTGAGATATGATAAATTCAAAACGCTATCCGAAGGATTGGAATGTTTAAAGAATTTATGAGTAAAGAATGAGCAATCCGAAAATTTCAATCATATGCCCTTCATACAATCATGAAAAGTATGTAGGGTATTTCATAGAAAGCGTACTCGCCCAGACGGTGCAAGATTTTGAACTTATCATCGTCGACGATTGTTCGACAGACAACAATGTCAAAGAAATCGAAAAATTTCACGACAAACGAATAAAATTGATAAAACATGAGTACAATCAAGGAATAAATGCTTCTCTGACAGACGGAATTAACGAAGCTTCTTCCGATATAATTTGTACAGTTGCTTCCGATGACATGCTCTGTGAGGATTATATTGAGAGCATTTTGAATATTTTCGAATCAGAAAACGCAGATGTAATTTATGTGTCTTTGGATTTATGCAATAAATTCAATAAAAGACTGAATAAAAAGATAAGCGTTGAAAATAAGCCCGGTTTCGAGATTTTGAGAGAGTCTTTCGTAGGACAGAACCAAGTTCCGAGTCCGGGAATGGCGATAAAAAAATCAGCTATACTTCCCTTTTTGCCTTTACCGAAGGGATTATTCCAGTTTTCTGATTGGGATTTGCACAACAAGCTTCTGTTCCACAATAAGGTATATTTAACCGATAAATGTTTGGTTATGTACAGATTTTATCAAAACAGCACTTCAGCAAGGAGTCAGTATGTTGTCGCAAGGGAGGCGATGGAAACCGACGCAATGATGGATTACTTCCTGAAAATAAAAGATCCGGAAAAATTTAAGCAGATATTTTCGGGTTTGTATGAGCAATTCGGTGAACCAACCACTAAAACCATACCCTATTTTTTGGCGCGAATCGCTTTAACATCCGAAATATACAGTAAACGGCAATGGGGTTACAAAGTTCTGATAAAATTCATAACAGACAGTGACAACCAAAAATTGCTGCACTCCTTATATGGCATTTGTTTTCGAGATATCGTTTCTTTGGTTCCGTTGGAGTCAGATTGTGGCTGCGTGAATTGCGTAAATAAAGTGAAAAAGTACCGAAAGCTGTTTAAAGTTGCTCTTGCAGCGTTGGTAATTTCGCTTGTTATTAATTTTGTTAGCTTGGGAGGATATTGGTGAGTTTTTTGCGTAAATTCGGAATGTTAAGACAGTGAAAATCCTTGCATTAATGGTTCAAGTCCAAATTGGAGATAATGTAAATAATCGTGTCTGTTTTTATGATTCTCTTGATAAGGAACTCATTGAAATGGGACATGATGTATTGTGGCTGAATTTGATACAGCTTTATTATATTTCCGATAATCGATCTAAAAAAGAATGGATTAATTCTTGGATTGATAAGGTAAAAAAGTTTCAGCCGGATATCATTTTTACGTTTAATAATCAAATTTCTGAAGAGATCATAAAAGTAACCGACTGCCCGATTATTCTTTTCGAAGCGGATTTATCTGAGTTCTTTGCAAATACAGATCTTATAAAAAAATATAAAGATCGATATTATGCGGCGACATTTTTTGAACAAGGCAAGAAGCAATACATATCATTAGGATTTCGTGATGACAGAATTATTCCCCTACATCCGGCAACTTCCGTAAAACGTGAGAATAAACCGAAAATTCACAATATTTCTTTCATTGGCAGTTCTTTTTGGGTAGATAATGAATACGTAAAAAAACAATTCCTTCCGTTTGAACGACATTCCTTTTATCAGATGTTTCGAAAATTCTGGGAATCTAACGATTACGACTATGAAAAGCTGGTAAACAGATATTTAGGAAAAAATAAACTGTCAGTTTTCGATCATTACCTTATTTTTGATAGTCGTTCATATATTCTTCAGTCTGTATTAGATCTGGGATTAAAGTTATACGGAGTTTACTGGGATAAGTCAGTGTCCCAACAGTTGCTGCCACTTGTGTGCGCCTTTGATAAAACTCCGATGTATTCTCTGCGGCACAATCAAGATGTATATAATTCCTCTAAGGTGAATCTCAGTATTTCTCACCCGCAGTGCAGAGGATATGCTCATCCTTGGAGGATATATGACATTATGGCGTCTGGAGGAGCGCTTGTTTCTTCGGTTTCTGAGGCATTAGCCGACAGAACTAAAGGATATGTAGATATTCCGATGTATCATTCGCCTTATGATGTTCGAGATTTGTGCAAAAAATTATTGAAGGATACTCCTTTCAGACAGGAAGTAATATCGGCGTCCAATGAATTTATTGAGAAATTCGGAAGGTGGATTGATAATTTTAAAACAATTCAGGAATACACCGGAGTAAAGATAGCTGAACCGTCCAATGGTGAGGGATCTGCCAGCATAGAATATGATTTGATAAGAGCTAAAAATATAAAGGCGCGGTATAAATCTTTCCTTTACGGTATTCTGTACGCTATCTCGAATTTGCCGGGGATTCACTCATTGCAGAGTGAAAAATATCGTAAAAAGATTTATAATGCGCTAGTTAAATACAATAAGTTACTGAATAAAAAGGAACCAACCCATGATCAAATTCCTAGATTTACAAAAGATAAACAATAGGTTTCGCAGAGAGATCGATAGTCGCATTGGCGCCATTTTAGACAAGGGTTTCTACATTCTCGGAGATGAGGTAGCGACTTTCGAGCAAAATTTCGCGCGGTTTTGCGGAGTCAAGCACTGCATCGGGTGCGCGAACGGTCTGGATGCTCTTAATCTCATCATAAAAGCATATGGATTCGGCAAGGGCGATGAGATTATTGTTCCGGCGAATACGTACATTGCATCGATATTGGCGATTTCCGAAAACGGATGCATTCCCGTTCTCGTCGAACCGAATTTTACCACCTACAACATCGATCCGGATTTGATCGAAGAAAAAATCACGGAACGCACGAAGGCGATCATGGTTGTTCATTTGTACGGTCAAGCTGTTCCAATGGAGAAAATTTGGGATTTAGCGAAAAAGCATAATCTGAAAATCATTGAAGATGCGGCGCAAGCTCACGGAGCTTATTATCAAGGACGCAGAACGGGAAATTTGGGAGACGCTGCGGGGTTTTCGTTTTATCCGGGGAAAAATCTCGGCTGTTTAGGGGACGGCGGAGCTGTTACCACGAACGATGATGAACTTGCCTCCAAAATCCGTGCCATAGCCAATTACGGCAGCGACAGAAAATATCATCATATTTACAAAGGAATAAATTCGAGATTGGACGAAATTCAGGCAGCCATTTTGGATGTGAAACTTCCGCATCTTGACGCCGATAACGAAAGACGTCGGCAGATTGCTGAATATTATCGCGAAAATATCAAAAATCCGGAAATCATTCTGCCGAAAATCTACGATGAAAAATCTCATGTATGGCATATCTTCGCGGTAAGAACGAAAAACCGCGATGCGTTAAAACAGTATCTGGAACAAAACGAGATACAGACGAATATTCATTACCCTACGCCTCCGCACAAACAAGGTGCGTACGAAGAATGGAACGACATGTCGTTTCCGATCAGCGAAGAAATTCATTGGATGGAATTATCGCTGCCGATGTCTCCGGTTATGACGGATGAAGAAGTGGGGCGAGTGAAGGATGTAATAAATACCTACAAATAACTCCAAAAGTGTTCGATTGGGTTCAAATCTGGAGAATATGGAGGCTGATACGAGGCAGTAATCGACATTTTATATTACATCTTTTTATATATTCTTATTTGAAGATTAGTTGTTTCGTCCCACATTGTAGGGATGGAGAATACAAGTCAGAATCGAAAGAAAAGGAGGAATTATTAAAAGAAATAAAGGACAAGGAACTTTAAGTATAAATTACATTGATCATCAGAATCTTTCTCATTTAACACCTCACCAGGATTATCTTAAAGCTCTTTCAGTTGGTGCAGATACAAATGTGAATTTTTTTGAAGAAGGCGATTACGAAATTTCTCTTGATTACACAATCAGACGTGCCTGGATCAATATGGAGTCGCTCTTATTTTGGGATGTAGATATTCACACTCTGCCTTCACATAGGAATTATCGTATTAATTTCAAATTTTCCGTGAGAAACGGAAACTGTATGATCTCTTTGAGAGACGTAAGGACTCAGGAAGAATTGACAACATATGCTCCAAACGGATTTTATCTCGATTTAACGAAGTCCAGATACCTGGATATCAACGTAAAGAAAGAAGTCTTGGAAAGTAATTCAGATAAATTAGACGTTCGTTTCAATAAACCAGCGAAAGATGGAGATCAATACACAGAAAAAGGAGTTTATACAATAACTTTAAAAAATCGCTATACAAAAGAAGTTACAACAAAAGGAATTTCCGTTGGGGATGACCCTATTTTGAATGCTTATGCTTCCACTTTGATGCCGATAGGAAAAATCAAAAAACAATTACAAAATGCGAAAAATTCCAAAAATCAGATAAACATAAGTCTTAAGGATGCTTCAAACAACATAAAACTAAAAGTTAAAGTAAAGCCACATAAGTCTGATCTTAAACCTGATAACAGCAAACAACAAAATGAATCTGTGAATATTTCTTTGCCTATCACAAATCAGGAAAGCATCAGCGACATAAAAGACGCCACCAATAATACGGATTCATTTCAAAAAACCGACGATTCAGATTTATCTCAAAAATTGGCATCTATTGAAAAAGAAGTCAGTGAGCAGTTATCAAAAAATTTAGGCGATCACAAGGTTGAAAAAGTTGAAGCCATATATCTTTCGCAAGAATATATCGAAGAATTGCAATACAATTCGCTTGCAAATGAATATTTTGGCTATTCTTTTAGAGATCTTGAGAAACAATTTGAAGGAGAAAAGTATGTCTTTACTTTAGATAAAGACAATAAAACGGTAATACGTTCATTAAAAAATCTCAACGAAGATATTTGGGGAAAAGTTATTAAAGATGTAGCTATTGGTTCAGGAGTTATTCTTATTACGGCTACAGTTTCTTTAGTTACTGGTGGAACGGCAACGGTAGCTCTTGTGACAGCTGCTAAAGCAGGAATTGAGTGGGCTGTTTATGGAGCTTTCATCGATAGCGCACTTGCCGGAATAATAACGGGAATTCAAACAAAGAATTTCGATAAAACCGTAAAATCCATGGTGGTCGCGGGAGCTGAAGGATTCAAGTGGGGGGCAATTGCCGGTGTTGTTATCGGTGGAGTATCAAAGGCGTGGGAATTAAGAAAAGCAGCGAAATTGGCAAGTTCTGAAAAAGTAAGGGAATTAATTAAAAGAGGTCTAGAATTTCAAAAATATGTTCACAAAAAGTTGGGAGGGAAATTAGAACCTATTTATTACAAGGGAAAGGAAATATCGACGGCAGTTAAAGGTTGCTCAAAACCTGGTATAGTGAGAAATGTTAATGGTCGATTAGAAGCCATAGAAACCAAAAGTTACGATTTAGATAAAGGAATTTCCGGACTAATAAGTAAGTTAAGAAGTCAGGTTGCAGAAAGAGTTCAGAATCTACCAGAAGGTTCATTACAGAGAATTATCATTGATAAAAGGAAATATTCAAAAGAACTTTTGGATGAGGTAAGAAAAAAAAATACAGGAAGGTTTAATGGATGTTTATAAAGATATACCAGTTGATTTCATGTAGGAGAATAAAATGAGTTTCACTATAAATACTTCAGATAATGAATTATTCGTAGATGTAGGCAGCGGAGACATCTGGATTTCTCTAATGTCTACCGTAGATATAAGATTGAAAAAGTGCAAAAAGGATATTTCTTATGCCGTTAATTTCTTGCATTCGGGAGAGTGTTCTGCAGAAGATGCATTAGAAACAGCCAAGCAGTTTAATATAATTCGTGATGAATTATCAAAATTCGGACCGGACAAGATCATCTATGATTCCGAAGATTTGAAAAAAGAAGCTCCTTGGAAGAATAACATTAGTCCGACAGTTACTTCATGCGCGAATTTTTATACAACAGCAGATGGAAATGACTTGCTTTTTGAAATTGTAAACATACTGACATATGCTGCGGCAAATAAGGTTTCTGTTGAGTTGAGGTAAATAATCGCAAGATCCCAAATGATTTATTGTCGACGCTGAGGAGGACTTTATGAATTCCAATTTTTGAAAAAAGTGGGACAGGAGTGGGACAAAATGAAAATATCAAAAAATTTGAAGGATAACTGGAAGCCGAGTTTTTGCTGAAATTTAAATGGTGCCGGACAACGGACTCGAACCATTGACCTACTGATTACAAATCTGTCGTAAATAGAGATAACGTATTATCACAAAACATCATTTATATATTGATATTTCAGAGATATTGAATATGATATACATCACGAGCAATCATAAAATTTCTCGCCAAAAAACGCAAAAACGCGGGGGAATAGCGGGGGAGATTAGACCTGCTGACTGATTGCAAATCTCTTTTCTTCCTCCGCTTTTTGAAAAATAGAGACTGATTTTTGAATATGGAGCTATTGTATGAAACAAAAGAAAATAAAAACCAAAACGCCTGGAGTAAGATATTATGAGCATGCTACTCGCAAGCATGGAATAAAATTCGATAGATATTACACGATTCGGTATAAGTTAAATGGAAAAGATAAAGAAGAAGCATTGGGTTGGGCATCTGAAGGTTGGACCGAGCAGAAAGCGGCAAAACATCTGGCTGAACTAAAGGAAGCCCAACGGACGGGAGAAGGAGCAAAGACTTTAGCGGAAGGTCGCAAAATTTCAGAAGAGAAAGAAGCGGAAAAGAAGAAGAGAGAAATAGCAAGGAAAAAGGAAGCGATAACCTTTGATGAAGTTTTCCATCAATACATTGTTCAGGCTCAACAGGATAAAAAGCCAAAGACTTGTAATACTGAAAGATTGCTATACAAAAACTGGTTATCAAAGACTTTTGGTGATTTATCTCTAAAAGACATTTCTCCTTTTACCTTAGAACAACTGAAGAAAAAAATGGCAGATCAAAACAAGACTCCCAGAACTATTACCTACGCATTGGCTTTGACGCGACAAGTTTTTAATTACGCGAGAAATCATGATCTATTCAGTGGAGATAATCCCGTAAGCAAAGTAAAGAAGCCGAGCAGTGACAATCGGCGTGTTAGATATTTATCTGTGGAAGAAGCTAAAAAATTACTGCAATCTCTGAAAGAAAGAAGTCTTCAACTGCACGATATGGCGTTGCTTTCATTGTATTGTGGGCTCAGAGCTGGAGAGATTTTCAACCTTCGTTGGGAGGATATAAATTTCAAGGACAATTCGATATTTATCAAGGATACGAAAAGCAATCGCAACCGAAATGCAATCATGACTTGCGAAGTCAAAGCTATGTTGGAGAGAAATCATGCAGCTGCGACGCATGATCTGGTTTTTGTATCCGCCAAAGGAGAAAAAATTGCGGAAATTTCCAGAACATTCGACCGAGTTGTGGATGAATTAGGATTTAACAAAAATATTTCAGATACAAGAAAAAAAGTTGTGTTTCACACTCTTCGGCATACATATGCGAGCTGGCTTGTTATGAGCGGAACCGATCTGTACAGAGTGCAACGGCTTATGGGACATTCGACAATTACGATGACCGAGCGATATTCACATCTTTCGCCTGGACATTTAAAGCAGGCGATGTCGAATTTCGAGGAATATATCGAAGAAAATACTTAAAAACGTTGTTGCAATTGTATTGTATTTATATAAAATTCTCCATAATAGTGTTATGTTAAGTGAAAAATTATGACAGAAGCTTTCCGAGAAGAAATATCTACAAAAATAGCAGACAGTTTTGTCGGCGTGATCGTATATTTTGGGATACTTGCAAGTATTCTCGATTACGTATCTTCCAATACAAAAAAAAAGCAAGCGTCGGCGTCTGGTATCCAAGAAACCGTCAAATGTCAATCTGGACCGACACCAAACGTTTCCTCGAAACTTTATATCAAAACTATGTATACTGTAGATGATATCATAGCGATTATGAAATTATTATCTCCACCTATTGCGGAATCTGATGCTGACTTGAAACAACAGGTTATAGATATAATTAGATTTTGTCTTACACGGGAATTCATATCTTCTTCTGATGTTAATATTTACAGTAAATTTTTTGGGGATGATGATAGGGACAAAATAAGTTTAATTGCGCTTGCAAAAATTGCAAAATGTAATTCAAGCGTTGTGTCTTTACCTGAAGAACTGCTTCTAGAAGCCCAAAAATACCAAGAAATCATTGATCTGGGGAGAGATGAAAACGAAAAAGGAGAATACAAAACAGATTTTATGAAACTAATAGACAGAATGAGGCTCAGACTACATAACATCATAGATAAAGGAAATGTTTCAGATGAGGTACTGATTAAAAAAATGTTAAAGCAACCAGAATTTATAAGAACTTACGAAAGTCAAAAAAAATCATTTCATGTATTCAAAATTGATAATAATGAAATTCCTATATCAAAAAGCTTTATGAAAGATGCAATGATTCCGATATTAAAGGGAAGTGGTCTCTTTTACCAAAACACTGAAATATTAAAATATACAAAATTAGCTTCATAGAAAGTTAATCTTGTCAGCTACTGATTTTAATGGACTGTCAAGAAGTAAGTTGTCGCTCGCTAATGTTGTAGTTTTTTTTATCATTTAACGAAAAAAGCGATTTTTGCGAAGATTTGTTATGTTTCATTAGGTAGTTCGGTAACAAGTATAAAAAAGTGAAGAAATTGCATAGCATATATGCATGTTACTTTTAAGTTAATTAAAATGAATATTACAGTGGTAAAGTTATCACAGTATCGACTTATATATGCTAAAATTTCAGTCAATAGATAGCGATCCTTGTATACAAGCCAAGCCCTTGCTTCTTTTCGGAAAAATAAGGAAATATTGCTAGGGCAAGCTCTTGGGTAAGCCCTTGCAATGCCCTCAAATATCAATGTTTCTCCACTTGATTATTTATGATAAATCCATTTTATATATATTTATGAAGGTTGGTATGGTACTAACCTATAAAGTATAAGGATAATAGGAAATGAAAATACGTGATATTTTTAAAGATTGGAAGTCTCCATGTATAACAAGAGATCAGTTATACAAGGTCACTGGAGGATTAATTCATCCGAGAACTATAAGAAACTTAGATTCTTTGGGACAAGGGATAAAGGGGAAATTTTTTATTGGCCGTAAAGTAGCATATCCGATCGAAGAAGTAATTACATACCTTGAGAAGAGACTACATTTCAAGTTTAACGAGGTAACCCATGAAAATGACGAAAACTAATCCACCGTTGGGGAAAAATTCCTCAAGTACCCCAACGATGGCACCCAATACTTATCTAAAAGTACAACAAGTATCTGGTGGAGATGTTATCACAAAAAATTATAACATCCAAAAAGGAAAATACGTGAACTTTCAGGAGATTAAGCGTAAATATAGCGAAAATCCGTTGCCGATTTTGAGGCAGCTGGTTGGAGAAGGAAAGATTGAGGGTAACGATTATGTCGCCCTCAATCCTCGGCGGAATGACAAGCATCGCGGATCGTTTCGCATCGACATCGCGACGGGAAGATTCTACGATTTCGCGACAGAAGACAGAGGCGGAAGCGTAATTGATCTCGCTATGTTCGTCTACAACTGCGGAATAGTTGAGGCGGCCCAACGTTTGGAGAGTCTTTTTCCTTTCTTAGCACGTCAACCGTTTGCAGTTCGGGAGATACCTGCTAAGAAAAAAGAAGTTGATATTCAATACATTTGGAGAAAATCGATTGTTGCTGAGCACGGCTATCTAAAAAGGAAGAAAGTCTCAATTGGAAATGCCCTGGTAAACAACTACAAAGGACAGAGTCATTTAGTTATTCCCCTAACGGACTCTATCCCCTCAAACCGCAGCGAGTTTACCATAAAAGCGCTTCAGTTTATAGATGAGGATGAAAGCAAACGTTTTTTGCGGTCGTCCAAAGGGTTATTTCACATAGCGTCGGGTTATGGGAAATCAAAAGATGTCATTGTAATATCCGAGGGCTATGCAACGGCGCGAAGTATTGCCGAATCACTGGACTTCCTGGTGATCGCAGCGATGTCTTCGGGCAATCTGAACAATGTCGCAGAGAAGATAGCGGAGCAGTTTCCGAAAGCGGAGATAATCATTGCAGCAGATAATGATAAAGCGGGTCGAGACGCTTTCACTAAAGCTCAGAAAGCGATTTCAGGAAAGGTTTCGTGCACAGCGATTTATCCATCGCCTGAATTCAACGACTTCAACGATATGTACCGAGCCGTTGGGGCAGAAAGACTGAAGAAATATTTTTCAATATTAGATAAGGTAAATGAAGAAAATGAGTAATTCAGTGTTTAAAATCAAGGAGGACGGTGTCTTCCTTGATGAAAAGAAGGTTTGCGATTACCTGAAAATCGTTGGGTTCGTGAAACTACAGACTAACAATGACTGGAAAACCCGTTTGGAATTTAAAGATATGGACGGCGACAATCAGATTGTCGATGTAGAGAATGACAATTTCTCGAACATCCAGGACGTCATCAAGGTTTTGCTGACGAAAGGATTTTGTCCGAATCTTGATAGTACGATGTTCAAGCAATATATGTTGAGTCAGTTCTACGATATTAGCAAAAAAGAAAGATTCATCGAGATCAACAAAACCGGTTGGACTAACGATAAATTTGATGCTTACATTTGCCCGTCATTCAGAGCAACTCGAGACGAATCAACTCGAGATAAAGAGAAATTCATTCTTTCTCAAGCTCTGAGAAATTGCGGATTCGGACAGCGCAGAACTCTGGAGGAATGGAAGGAGAAAATATGCAGATTTTGTGAAAATAACGAAAATCTGACTTTTGTTCTTTGTAATTCATTGAGTTCAATTATATTAAGACCTTTGGGATTAAGCGGTTGCATTTTTCATTATGTAGGAAGAAGTTCTATAGGTAAAACAACTTTGGCTTATTTAGGAGCCTCGGTTTGGGGAGGTCATGAGTTTATGAAAATATGGCGTCTCACATCTAACGGACTCGAAGGACTAGCTGAACTTCATAACGATTCCACTCTTATATTGGATGAACTTTCACAAGCTAACAGTAAAGAAACAGGAGGCAACTCGTATCTCATAGCAAACGGATCAGGAAAGGGAAGAGCTGATAAAAACGGAAATCCGCAATCCATAAAAACTTGGCTTTTGAACGCTATTAGTACAGGCGAAATCTGCGTAGCGGATAAAATCAATGAATCTGGAGAGAAGGTTAAAGGAGGTCAAGGCGTCAGAGCCATTGATATTTACGCAGAAATTGAAAACGGATTTGGAATATTTAATAACCTTCATAGTTTCTCCAGCGGAAGTGAGTTCAGTAACTATATTAAGCAACAAACAAATTTATATTATGGAACAGCTGCTCAGGAATTCGCGAAAGGAGTCGCGATGAAAGATAGCGTAGAAACTTTACAAGGAATATATGCTCAAACTCAAAAGAATTTGTACGAAAAATTCAATTTGAAACAGGCTGATGGACAAGTTCAGCGAGTTGCGGGTTATTTTGCGGGAAATATTACAGCTGGAATATTCGCTTCATCAGATTGTTTGGGAATCCTGACTCATAATTCACTAGCAATAGAAGAAAATGTAATAAAAGTGTTCTCCAAATGGCTTTCAAATCGGGGATCAGTGAAGTCTCATGAAGAAAATCAGGTGATTGACCATATCAGAGGATTTTTGGAGATGAATCAAAACAGATTTAAAACGAAAATTCACGGAATTGAAGGATTCGGGGAAGCTAAAAGTTATAACAAGTCATTAGGACTTCTCGTTTTTGAAGAAAACGCTGAAACGTACTACATATATACTCAGGCGTTTCAAAGAGAAATTTGCGCTGGATTCGATGTGAAACTGACTAGACGAATTTTGAAAGAAAAAGGAATCTTAGAGTTAGATAGCGATGGGAGTAACAAGAGATGTCCTTATAAAGTTTATAAAAATAAACGGATGATTAAGTTGGTTTTTAGGAATATATGATTTTTCAACCGGCAAAGCCGGCAAATCGACGCACTCTAAAATTTGAGTACTTATACGATCAAGAAAACCGGCATTTATGCCAGTAATGCCGGCACGGAGCCCGTGCAGGCGATATTTTTGGAAGTATTCCTGTATAACGGTATGCTCTCCATATCTAAATCGATTTTAGTTATTTGTTCGTGCATACCTTTATATCAAAGTATTTAAGAATACTGGATGCAGGACCTTCCTGCCGGCAATGCCGGTTTTATGCCGGAAAGCATACAGCTTGCAATTCCTCAAATTTGAAGAACTGCCGGAATGTCGGCTCTGCCGGTTGAAAAAATCAATCTAGTAAAATCTCAACCAACTTATACACGGTTGAACCTTGATAATCGAAGCAATTTCCATCCGCATTATCGTTTCTTTTCTTAGCGCGCAATACTGCTTTTTTTATCAACTCAGGAGTAAAAACTTTTATATCCAGATTCTTATCATACCCCTGGAGATATTTTTTCAGTCGGTTCAAACAATCGTCTTGAGATGAAACCCCTGTGTCTTCGAAATGCAACAACAGCCAATACTCGAAACTCGGATTGCTCAGAGCGTGGAAGTGTTGAGGTTTCTGCAACCAAATTTTCAACACTTTAAAATGCTCATCCGTCCAATTATCTTTATCTGAAACAATCCAAATTTGATCTGCGTTGGATAATCCGTCTTCTTTTTCGACTGACACAGCTCTTTTAACCAACCCTTTTGGAGAGGTTTCGTTTTTTCTGTCCTTATGGAATTTGAGAACGTATTTATTTGATTTAAACATCGAGAAATATTGAGGTTCCGTCCTCGTTCCTTCCATTACGAGATAAATCAGTCTTTTTAAAGGAAGACGTCGGGATTTTCTTATGCGATTGTATCTCATTAGTTCCCCATCAATGTAGGTATGCCACCGAATCTGCCATCCATGTAGCTCTTTCGGATATCTTTATCTTTTCGGATATTTTCAAAATCGCTGAAAGAGATAAACTCCGACGACTTGAATTTATTTCGATCGATTACCCAGATTTCATCTCGACGGAATATCTTCTGACTTATCAGATTCGTATCGTGAGTTGTGAAAATCAGTTGACCTTTCTTAGATTTGTTACAACTGTCCAAATACATTTCGATCAGATGTTTTACCAACAGAGGATGCAAGCTTCGATCGATTTCATCAACTATGTATATCTTCGAACTATCTGTGCAAAGTTCAGAAAAAGCCGGGAATAAATCGATGGCGCGCAAAGTGCCGTCCGATTCGTCGGTCAGATTAAATTTTACATTCTGCCCTCGATTATTTGTGTGAATTGATATCATTCTTTTAGAAATAATATTTCCGTTCTTTTTGGTTACCAGAATTCTCTCATGTCCGACTTGTACGCGAAAAGTTTTTCCTTCGGGAATATTCGCCAATTGAGATCGGCTATCTATAGGTAAAGAGCTGAACGGAATTTCTTCGCACTCGATTCTATCAATTCCAATATCACAGCTTTTGAAATAGTTATTTATGTCGTTATACAGAGAACTTGTTTCATCGAAAAACTTTTCAAAAAGCTGAAAGGTTGCGTTGGGTGTAATAATCTCAATGTTATCGAACCAATCGAAAATTTTTTTGAAATGTTCGGCGTTTTGAAAAACCGAACTGGTTAAAAACAACTGATTTTTTCGAGTTCCTTTAAAAATAAACTGTAAAAATTCCTGATCTTTGATTTCATCGGCGAAAAAAATCTCATTTAATTTTCGATGAAATAAAATCTTCTCCTTTTTAGGCTGTACTTCCGACAGTTTCTCCTCAATAACTTGCTTACGATCGACAACAAAAGCATATTCGTATATTGTGTCATCTATCAGAATCCCAACGGAAAATCGAGAAGGCTTTTTCACGCAATCGTCGTCCAATAAATACGGATACACGGGCAGAACTTCCTCCGGACGCGAACCATTGAGAATAAAATTTCTCGCCGTCGACATTATCTTGATAAAATTGGTTTTTCCGGAAGCATTTGCTCCATAAATAGCAGCAATCGGAAGAACTCTGTTTTTGTAATGATTCAGTTCAAACAGCCGGTCTCCGTGCTGCTGTTCGCGCGTAGCAATCATTGAAAATTCTGTCTTATCTTTGAAAGACAGCCAATTTTCTACAGATAATCCTAATAACATTTTTGTCTCCACTATACGTAGTCTTGTATAATAACACAAAATTTCAAATTCGCCAAAAGATACGAAAAAATCTCGTCTTATGTGATAGTTTTAATCTGATATAGTTTAAATCGATGTATTTGTTGTACTGCCAATATGTATTCTGCTTACGTATTTCCGTCCGTTCGAGTTCGTCAGAAATACATAATGGATTTTTGTGCGGAATATATACTGAAAAAATCGCTTGTTGTTATATAAAACGCGAAAATATATAATATATACGTTATATTTATAATAAGAATGGCTGTGAAACCCAGGAAATTAACCAGATATCTCTGAAAATGCTGATAACTACAACATCATTCCGTTACTGGAGTCTGCAAAGAGCCAGTTGCCGTATTTCAACATTATTGAAAACTCAATGATCCTGTGATACTCATAACGTGTTTGAGTAGTACGTGTAGTTTTTGTAATGACAATTGATGTTCGTTTGCATTGTGTGAACGGGCGAAGTGTGTAATCCGCGAAAGTGATGCTTTCGGAACGATTCTGTTTTGGAAAATCATCATTTTTGCGCGGCGTGTGCTGCTCAAAATAGAAGAAAAAAAGAGGTTTGTTTATGAAACAGTATATTAAATTTCTGAAATTTTTGTGGGTAATTTTAATTGTTCCAAGCCTATATGGGATGGAAAATTTAGCTCAAAATAGTAACAAAAGACATCAAAACTTTTTTGAAATCAAAAAGGAAGCTCAAGCACATAAAAAATATGGAGTTGTGAAACATTCGTTGGATGACTGTCCGAATATTATTGAGATAGTTGAGCAAATACTTAAAGTTGATGTTTCAACAAGAGAAGATGCTGAATTTTTAATAATGAACATTTTTCGATTTTTTAAGTATATAAACAACGATACAAAAAAAATAGAAGGTAAACTCCGACGAACAAATCTTATCATTTGTGATGGTCGAGCATACCTAAATGGTGGAACGAATGTTACTCGGCTATTTGATAATTTCCCATTGTACAATAGTAATGGTGACCTTCTGCAACGGTATCAAATAACACAACTGAGTGATATTTTTAAGTTAGATACCAAAAAGCTGGAAGCAATACGGAATGTCAATAATATACATAAAAAATTGGAAGGCTGGTTTTATAACAATGAACTTGATTATCAAACAAAGTCTTTTATTCGATCTTTTTGGAATGAAATGAAAAACGAGCAAGATGATCAGCAGATATGGGATGCTCTAGATGACAATCATCACCCAGAATATTTTAAAAATCCAAAAACATACAACGTAATGACATTTGTTGCGGAGTATATAGTATCATTGCATACCTTAAAAGTAGATACAGTGCATTTAAGCTATGACGAGAAAGGATTATTTGAAGCTTTCGAAAAATCAAAAAAGGTTGCTAGAGAGAAAACAGATGAGTTCTTGGAGAAGTTTGGAGAATATATAGGTGAGCTTAATTCAAAAGATGGCAAGTCATTTAAGAAGAAGTTATCTAAAATAAAAAAGTCTAGAACAGAAAAATATTTAAATAAAGCAATACATCTGTGGATGAATCCTAGATATAACAAATATATACATACGGAACATATGGTGCAGTACCAGAGAAAACGAAGTGGTACAGAAAAGACTCCTTTATACATGATCTCATTTCTAGACCCTTGTGAATTTTGCGAAGAAATGCTTGCTGAAAGCACTTCTGAGTACAAGACTATTGTAATTTCAGGATGCCTATTTAAAAGTAGTCGCGATTCTGATGTTAATCAAAAAAGAAATGACTTAACGTTTGTCAATCGTGATGTTTCGTTGATTCAATTGGATTCGGATTCCTATTGGGAAGAGAAATTCAAACTTTGGAAACCGTATATAGAAAAGCAAATTGAGATAGCAAACAAATTGAATATAGCTCAAAATAAAAGGAATTAATCGAAAATATCAGGGATATGCATAAAACGTGTCCCTTGTTATTTCAGATTTACTGAATTTATAGTCTGAGAAGTGTAAAATCAGAACGCTTAATAGTAGCTTATATAGCGGGATTACTCATAACACCGTTTGCCGATACAATCTGCTCTTTTATGTAGCGATGCAGGGTATTCCAATCGCATCCGAGCAGGCGGGCGATTTCAGCTTTTGAAACTTTTTTTGCAAGAAGCTCTTTGATTTTATTATGCTTTCTTTTCAATTTTCTGTAAGTGCTACCGAAAGGACGTCCGATATGCTTTCCCTCAGCCTTTACTCGCTTCAGAGATTCCCGCGTACGGTCGGAAATCAGCTGCCTTTCTATCTCGTTAGCGAGTGAAAAAGCGAAAGCCAAAACTTTGCTCTGAATATCTGCGCCAAGTCGGTATCTCTTTCAAAGTCCACACCTGGCATTCATTTTCCAGGCATTTCTGAAGGATTCCCATCACTTCCATGAGATTTCTGCCAAGCCTGCTCAATTCGCTGGCAATGAGAATGTCCCCTTTTCTCAATTTTTTGATCAGATTTCCAAGTTTGCGTTCCTTCAGAGGCTTGCGGGAAGAAATCGTTTCGTCCACCCATTTATCAATTTGAAGCCCATTTTTGTCCGCAAACGTTGAAATTTCATGCTTTTGGTTGACCGTGTTTTGCTGCTCGGTGCTTACTCGAATGTATCCGTAAATCATCACAATATCCTTAGTTAATAATCGTTTTCTTTCCGAGGATATTATACCGCAAACCCACTGGTACTGAAAGAAACTCTCCGGTTATTTTGAATATTTTGCGAATAAAACTTTTATTAGCTTTATAAATCCTCAAATTTGAGATACGAATTAACAAAATTTTAACATTTAAGTGATACAAATAATCCAGATAGTACTACTGAAAATAACCGGAGGGTTTTGATGATTTCGGAACAAATTGTATCCAAGCATAGAGTAAATAAACATGGAGAAGTTTTTACAAATCCTCGCGAGGTTAATGCCATGTTGGATCTTGTGAAATCAGAAACCGAACGCATAGATTCTCGCTTTCTTGAACCTGCGTGCGGTAAAGGAGCTTTTTTATTAGAAATACTGACTCGCAAATTAAACGTAGTTGCTAAACGTTATAAGAAAAGCCTGATAGAATACGAAAGATATGCTGTTCTGGCTATTTCAAGTATCTATGGCATCGATATTTTAGAAGATAACGTTAATGATTGCCGAAAATCCTTATCAGATTTATTTCAAACTAAATATCGATCTTCTTTAAAAATTAAATGTTCTCCGGAATGTCTGCAAACAGTGCAATTTATTCTCAGTAAGAACATTATTTGGGGAGATGCTTTATCTTTAAAGTATGTAAATCCCCATAATAAGCCAATTATTTTCTCTGAATGGTCAGCGGTAAATGGCAAAATGATCAAACGACGTGATTTTGAATTTAAAGAAATTCTGGATTGTTCAACAAATGGATTGCCCTTTTTTTCCGATGAAGGAGAAGAAGTATGGTTACCCGAGTCTGTTAAAGAATTCCCTGTTACACATTATTTGAGGTTAAAAGATGCAGAAGAAAGAGCATAATCCGGATATTCTAAGTTGTTTAGCAAATTTGTCCAGCGATGAGGTTTTTACTCCGCCTAATTTAGCTAACCAGATGTTGGATATGCTTCCGCAAGAATTATTTTCAAATAAAAACACGACTTTTTTAGATCCTTGTTGTAAAAGTGGCGTATTTTTAAGAGAAATAGCAAAACGATTAATTAAGGGATTAGAAAATGAAATTCCTGATTTACAGAAACGTTTAGATCATATTTTTACAAAACAGTTATTTGGTATATCAATAACAGAATTAACTTCTCTAATTTCGCGCCGATCACTTTATTGTTCAAAAAGTGCTAACGGTAAATATTCGGTTTGTAGAGATTTTAGAACCAATAGCGGAAATATCTATTTTGATCGGATAGATCACACATGGCATAGAGGTCGCTGCAAGTACTGTGGAGCTAGTCAATCCGAATATGATCGAGACAATTCACTTGAAACGCACGCGTACCACTTCATTCATAATAGGGAGATATTTAATATGAAATTTGACGTTATTGTTGGGAACCCACCATATCATTTGAGTGATGGAGGATATGGAGCGAGTGCCAGACCAATTTATCAACATTTTGTGGAACAAGCTAAAAAACTTAACCCTCGATTCATAACTATGATTATCCCAGCAAGGTGGTTTTCTGGAGGAAAGGGATTGGACGATTTTCGCAAGAGCATGTTAAATGATGATCGCTTGCGAATTATTCATGATTTTTGTGATGCTAAGGATTGCTTTTATGGTGTCGAAATTAAAGGAGGTGTTTGTTATTTCTTGTGGAACAGAGATAACAGAGGACTTTGTAGAATTTATACACACAACAAGAATGAAATAGTTTCGGAAAAAGAAAGGGCTCTTTTAGAAGAGGGAAATAAAATATTTATACGTAGTAACGAGGCAATTCCAATATTAAATAAAATTAGGAAATTAAAAGAAAAAACATTTAATACAATTGTAAGTTCTGGAAAGCCATTTGGATTGAGAACTTTTTTTAAAGATTTTGATAGTAATAGTTTCAAGGAGGGGTATCTGAAGGTTTACGCAAATAAAAGAGTAGGATACGTAAAAAGAGAAAGAATTCGCAAAGGGATAGAATATATAGATAAATGGAAAATTTTTATTCCAGAGGCTATAGGATCAGGTAATTCTTTTCACGATCTGGTTAAACCTATTATTGGGGAACCCGGATCTATTTCGACTGAGACTTATATAATGAATGGCCCGTATGCTTCAGAAATTATGGCTAAAAATGCATATTCATTTATAAAAACAAAATTTTTTCATTTTTTGTTAGGGTTAATAAAAAATACTCATCACACAACTAAAGAAATGTATTCCTTTGTTCCCCTCCAAGATTTCAACGAACCTTGGTCGGATGAAAAACTCTATAAAAAATATCATTTAACTCAAGAAGAAATAGATTTTATTGAATCTATGATAAGACCTATGGAGTAAAACCATGTCTGAAAATTTCTTTCCATTAAGACCTGCCAAAAATCCACGAATTTACGCGTTTGAAGAGCCTAATAATCCTGAATTAAAAGGTTTGTTGAAAATAGGTTACACGACCAAGGATGTCAGAGAACGCGTGGCAGAACAGTATCCGACGTCAAAGCCGGGAAAAATTCCTTATCGCATTGTGTTGGAAGAATCTGCAGTAAAAAATGACGGTTCAACTTTTAAGGATTATGACATACACAGATATTTGGAGCGTCATAACTTTATTCGGGGAAGAGCTGGCGATGGTAAAAAGACTGAATGGTTCAGATGTTCAGTCGATGACGTCAGAGCAGCAGTAACTGCAGCAAGAGAGGGAAAAGAATACGAATTTACACGGTCAAAAACATTTAAAATGAGACCTGAACAAGAAGAAGCCGTCAATAAAACCTATTCTTATTTTATGGAGCAACGTAAAGAAAATCCTGATAAAAGTTCACCTTTTCATTTTTTGTGGAACGCTAAAATGCGTTTTGGAAAAACATTTGCAGCCTATCAGCTTGCGAAAAAAATGAATTGGAAGAAGATATTAATACTGACTTTCAAACCTGCAGTCCAAGATGCATGGGAAACAGACTTAAAAACCCATGTAGATTTCGAAGGTTGGCAGTTTGTTTGCAATCGAAAAAAGGATCAAAAATCTCAATTAGATGTTGATAATCTCGATCAAACCAGACCTATTGTTTGTTTCGGTTCATTTCAAGATTTTTTGGGGAAAACATCCGCTGGAGGGATTAAACCTAAAAACGAATGGGTACATACAACAAATTGGGATTGTGTAATTTTGGATGAATATCATTTTGGTTCATGGCGTGAAACCGCAAAGGAACTTTTCGAAAATGAAGATAAAAAAGAACAAACATATGCTTTGGGTGAAGGAGCGGAGTATTTTAACGAAGACATAATGCCAATCACAACGAAGCACTACCTTTATTTATCTGGAACGCCATTTAGATCACTTAACTCTGGTGAATTTATCGAAGAACAAATTTTTACATGGACTTATTCTGAAGAACAAAAAGCTAAATTAAATTGGAAGGGTGAAGATAATCCCTATGCCGCCTTACCAAGGTTAGTAATGTTAACTTATAAGCTGCCTGATAATATCGAAGCTGTTGCATCCAAAGGAGAATTCGATGAATTTGATCTAAATGAATTTTTCTCAGCTACAGGTAATAAGGAAAATGCAACATTCAAATACGAAAGTGAAGTACAAAAATGGTTGGATTTAATTCGCGGAGAATTCGCTGAAACGACAATTGATAATCTTAAATTAGGTGCAAAAAAACCTCCTATGCCATTTGGAGATATAAGATTGAAGGAAATTCTAACTCATACTTTTTGGTTTTTACCGAAGATTTCTTCATGCTTTGCTATGGCTAATTTGTTAAAAAAACGCAACAACGTATTTTTTCATGATTATAAAATAATAGTGGCTGCGGGAGTTGATGCAGGAATAGGAATTGACGCAGTATATCCCGTACGTGCTGCTATGGGTAATCCTATAAAAAGTAAAACTATTACTCTTTCTTGTGGAAAATTAACGACTGGAGTCTCTGTTTCACCTTGGAGCGGCATTTTTATGCTGAGAAATTTATCTACCCCTGAAACATATTTTCAAGCCGCATTTAGAGTACAGACTCCTTGGGTTATAGATAATCCTGATGATCTTCATCCAAATAATACTCAAATAATGAAAGAAGAATGCTACGTTTTTGATTTCGCTCCAGATAGAGCACTAAAACAAATATCGGATTACGGTTGCCGTTTAAATTTAGATGAAAATATAAGTCCAGAGCAAAAAGTTGAAGAATTTATTCAATTTTTACCAGTGCTATCTTACGATGGGAGCTGTATGCGTCAAATAGATGGTGCTGACATCTTAGATACGGTTGTAAGTGGAACTAGTGCAACATTACTTGCTAGACGTTGGGAAAGCGCTTTACTCGTAAATGTTGATAACGATACCTTAAGACGACTCATGAGTAATCAAGAAGCGTTAAACGCATTAATGAATATCGAGGGATTCAGAAGTTTAAATGAAAATATAGAAACTATTATCAATAAATCTGATAACGTGAACCAATTGAAGAAAAAATCATCAGAAAGGGATCTATCTGAAAAAGAGAAAAAAGAGTTATCGGAAGAAGAAAAAGAACAAAAGTCTCTCAGAAAAAAAATTCAAGAAAAATTAATAAAATTTGCAACTAGAGTGCCTATTTTCATGTATTTAACTGATTATAGAGAACAAACTCTAAAGGATGTAATTACTCAATTGGAACCAAACTTATTTAAAAAAGTTACAGGACTAAACATTAAAGATTTTGAATTGCTTGTAAATCTGGGATTATTTAATGGATAATTGATGAATGATGCTGTTTATAAATTCAAACGATATGAAGATGCTAGTCTGGAATATACGACAATCAACAGACATGAGAATGAAAAGAATATTGGGTTGTACGACACGACTGTCTCCAAAAAAGACGCAATCATCATGATGACATAGTAAATCGTAATAGGGGTTGCGTAATTTTTTCAAAAAACAAACCCCAACGTGCTAAAATATAGGTATAGAAGGGTTTGAGAAAATTATGAAGAAAATTACTGATAAACAAGACATCGCAAGTGTAAAAATTGATGGAAATGATTACGAAATTCCAAAAGATTTGGCGTTATCGACGTTGGGGTTTTTCGTAATGAATTCCAACGGCATCGTTTCAAAAGAAGCCGATAAATTTAGCACTCAAGCGCAGGTTGATTCTCTGTTTAATCCTGAAGAGATAACAGAACAGACTCTGATTTCAGCTTTAATCGGAGCTCAAAATCGAAGCAATCAGCTTTATAACGCAGGAGTTCAAGCTCAGTCGTTGCCGTTTAAAGAGTTATATTTGAAATATGCAACAAAATACCAAAACCGCGTGGCGCAACTTGCGATCGCTCTTTCGAAACTAAAAAATAAGGAACAGAAAATCATTGTCGAGAAAATCGATATCGAAAAAGGAGCTCAAGCCATTGTCGGAAATGTCTCAAAATAGCCT
>CACWKL010000011.1 GCA_902761495.1 uncultured Pseudomonadota bacterium | reverse complement strand
AAGCGTGCACATGAGCCTTGACATAGCTTGCGTCGATCATTATCCATTCCAGCTCGTGTTCGCCTATAAGTTGTTCCATTAGCTTTTCCCAGATACCTTTGTCTCGCCATCGACAAAACCTGCGATGCGTGTTCTTCCAGCCTCCGTACTATGCCGGCAAATCCCTCCACGGCGCTCCAGTTCGCAAAATCCAAAACACTGCGTTTATAAAACTACGGTTGTCCTTAGCTTGTCCTCCCCAGCTGCCTTCTCTTCCCGGCAATATTGGTTCCAACTTGCTCCAAAATTCATCAGATATGTCGTGCCTATGGATGCTTTCGTTTCATCAGATATGTCGTGCCTATGGATGCTTTCGTCTTTCCTTTTGCTCATACATCAACCACTTTTTCCATTTCAATATAACTTAGTTTTTGTGACGACGCTATCTAGACTTTGTGCGATTACAAACGGTAAATCCAATAAGTATTTTTTTCTAAAAGTTCCATTACTACAGCAAAGGACGTCTTATCTCCGTTCCTTACGTCTCTTAAAACCTCCATCCAGTGTTTTTCCGTTCCCGTTCCTTAGCAAAGGACGTCTTATCTCCGTTCCTTACGTCTCTTAAAACCTCCATCCAGTGTTTTTCCGTTTCCGTTCCTTCAAAGATAATTTGCTCAACATCACTTCCATGAGTTATCTCATTTAACGCGTCTTGTACTTCTTCATTTTTTAACAAAATTTCCGTCATTGATGCGGACACAAACTTTTTTTCATGTATGGCACTCGCTACGGTGTATGAAAATCCGCTGAAATATTTATTGAGTAAATTTTGAATGATCTCAAACGCTTTTTCGTTGCCCTTTTCTGCCGCTTCGAGTACTTTCTGTTGGGTGTCGAATTTGTATTCTTTTCCTTCCATCCATATTTTCCCGACAACTTCATCTGTATTGTCTAAGTCAGATACGGGGTGCGTTTCTTGAGAACGAAGACGTTTGTCTGGCTTCGGTTCCATCGAAATAACGTTATCTACACAGAATGAATTTAATAAAATTAAAATAAATAATATGTATTTTTTTATAAAATTCTCCCCTAAAAACACGATCATAAGATATATTATTGTAATTCTAATGGAAAGCAGTTCTCTCTTCTAGAGAATGTCAATTTCGCACATTATTGGGGCGTGGTCTGACGGGCGTTCTAGTTCTCGAATATCAAGCAAAACCTCTCCCGATTTAAATAGTCTCTGCGAATGCTGATTCATATAAAACTGATCTAAACGGAATCCGTTATTTTTTTTGAATCCGCGCTGACGATAACTCCACCAAGTATATCCGCTATTTTCCAACATATCTTTATATCCGATAGCCCGAATTTCCGCAATCGCGTCTCTTTCGCGCTGGCTTCCTGCGATGCCGTCGTATCCTTTTATATAGATATCCTGAGGATAAGGTCCGACGTTAAAATCGCCGCCCATGATGAAAACTTCATCACGAAATTTCTCCAGGTAATTCACCAAATTTCTCAGAAATTCCAGCTTATAATAATATTGCGGGCAATCGATTTCCTGACCGTTGGGGACATAGATCGATGCAACGAAAATCCCCTCAATGAATGCCTCTATATAGCGGGCTTCTTCGCAAAAATCGGAATATACTTCCTCTATCGGATATTTCGAGCAAATAGCCACACCGTTCCGTCCTTTTTGTCCTTTGGTTACGAGATTGTATCCGAGATCTTCTATCGCTTCGCGCGGAAATTGATGATCTTCAACTCGAGTTTCTTGCAACAAAATAATATCCGGATTATGAATCTCCGCCAACTTTGCGAAACTCTCCAGTCTTGCTCTTATCGAGTTAGCGTTCCAAGAAACTATTTTCATCTGATCCTCATTAATTACGACTCAAATTTATTTAAGATACCATACACCAAGGAGGCTTGCACAGTCGTTTTGGGAATTTTTGAGGGAATAGATGCGCGAATTTTCCGGAAGAAGTCGAAAAGAAGGGAACAGAGCTCCTTCCAATTAATTATTGCAAAATCCCAACATCTAAAGAAAAATCCTTCTTTGATAATTTTTTTGAGTTGGGCGACGAATTTTCGTTGCCTTCAATATATGCCGTCCCTCTTGATTATCCGTGAAATATGAGTAACAATCTCGATTGTAAGGTGTTGGAGAATGAAATGAAAGTATATCCGTCTATGTTGTCTGCAAATCCTTGTTGTTTGGGGGATGAGTTGCGGGAGCTCGCGGAGGCCGATGGCATTCATTGGGATGTGATGGACGGAAATTTCGTTAATTCCATTACCTTCGGGGCTCAGATAATTAAGGCACACAGAGAAATTACCAGTCAGATTTTTGACGTGCATTTAATAGTGGCAAATCCCGAGAATCACATAGAAAATTTTGCAAAAGCCGGAGCAGATATTATCACAATACACGCAGAAGCTACCGCTCATCTGCATGCTGCGTTGAATTTTATCAAATCTTGCGGATGCAGAGCCGGGGTCGCATTAACTCCGTCAACATCTCCGGATTTTATACAATACATAATGGATGTCGTAGATGTGATTTTGGTAATGACGGTGAATCCGGGGCGCGCAGGACAATCTTTTCTCTATTCACAATTGGAAAAGATTCGGGACGTTGCCGAGATGATTTCGGATGATATAGAGATTTGTGTTGATGGGGGAATTAATTCCGATACCGCGAAAGCCTGCGAGCAAATGGGAGCAGCGTCCTGTGTGGCGGGATCTTATATTTTCGGGAGCGATAATTATTCGGCAGCCATTCGAGAATTGGCAGACAAATAGTATTGAAATGTGTTCACCAGATTAATTTTGTTTTTGGTTTACGGATTTGTAAAAAAGTTATCCACAGATTATTCAAGCAAATCAAGCAACTAAAAATTCGTGTAAATTTGATGGGAAACAACTCCCTGAATTATTTAAAAATTTCATTTTCCAGAAAAATATCGTTGTTTTTCAGTGTATTATAAATTTGCCTCTGAATAACCTCCCAAAGTGCTGAATTTTTAAGCAGCTCCGAGCGAACACTAAAAAATAAGATAATCCACAGAGTTATCCACAACTTTATCCACAGTTTCGGTGGATAAGTGTTAAGAAATGGTTAACGTCCCAGCGGCAGAGTTTATCAAAAAGAAAATTAACCGGGAACAAACCTTAACTTCGGCAGATAATTTTTGAAATTTTTCTTGTACAAACCTTCGATTTTCAAAACAAATCTCAGATATTTTTGTTCAAGCAAATTGTGCGAAAAACAGGCCTTTTCCTCCATAGAGCTGTGTAGCAGTTTGTGCTCTCTCGGGCTCAGCGGAGTGATGTTCCACCAATGGTTGACGCCCCCGGCATTTATTGGAACTATGTGGTGTGCCTCAAAAGCAAAACTTTTTGTGGTTCCTTTTTTCGTGATGGTTAGCTTCGGCCAAATCATACTGTATTGCGCCTCCCAACTTTGTTTTATTAACGATTTTTTTTTATTAAACTCATGACGTGACAGATGTCGACGCTCTTTTTGCGGATGTCTATCTTTATTGTGTAGATAAAAATTCCTTACGGACGTAATTTGGTTTGCGTGAATTTTATGTTCCGACAGTGACTGCAACTTTTGAATGTACAGATCTATGGCTTCACCATCGTCAATTCCTGCGAAAAAACAGATTGTTATTCCGAGAATCGTCAAAAATATCGATGAAAGAGAATTTTTTCGAATATATTTGCGAAAAACAGAAAATAATACCTTATCTAAATGTTTCATCTTAACGATATATCAACTAACCGCCGATATAATATTACAGTTGAGTGCCTATGTGCTATCGGAATATTTACTTTTTTGTAATGAAAGTAAACAAAAGGTTAAAATTTCTTTAAAAATCAATATGTTACTTGACACAGCCATTATTTTGTGATAGTCTTAGTTAGAATAGGTGAGGAAAAGGAAATGAAAAAGAAAGTGTTTTTGTGTTTTGCTGTTTCTCTTATAGTTTTTGAGTCTATAGCTAAAAAGGAACAACCTATCAAAGGGCAAAATGAGAAAAAAATTATTGATATACGAGGCGACAGGCGTTCCACAAATGCGAAGAAAAACCTCGGTCTTATGGATTTTTTAAAGAGCGGTTCGGAAAAGCAAAAAGGTAAAGATAGGAGAATTTATGAAGAGAGAGTCACTAACCCTAAATCTGATATTGCGTATAAAAATACCTCCGCTGAAACACAGACTGCTCCGGTCGATCAAGTTTCGGTAATTTCTGATAATATCGTGAAATCTCCTTCGGTTACTGGACGAAGCCGGACAAAAGATCTGACTTCATCGGAGGCGATGGAAAATAAAATCGACGAGGTGTTTGTAAATTCTTTTCCGGGGGTTACAAATCTGACCGATCTTTTGAAAAATATACAGTCCAATGTCGAAAAATTGACTTTAGGAAGAATGTCCAATGCTGATTATAATAAATTGATTCAAAAAAAGCGCAATATTTCGATAGCGAAGGATCAATATACGAATTCAGCTTTGGCGTATGATAAAATTTGTGCAATGGAACAAATTTTAATAAATTATAATTCCATCAGTGAAATTTTCGTTTATTTCCTTACCGATATACATAAGCACGAATTAAATAAAGTTCAGGAAGCTTTGTTTTTATCAAAGATTGACTCGCTGGAAGATGTATTAACTTATACTTTTAAAACGCCAATCAGTAATAATTTGAAAAATTCTATAGCAAATATTCATGAGGAAATTGGTGGATATGAAATTAAAGAATTTTTAAACAACTTATTGAAAGAAGTTGAAAAAATTCCGAATGAATTGCTTGACCCGGAGCAATACAAAATAGTTGAGAAGATTTTAAAAGATCTTCACAGTGAGGTATCGGGGGATTTTAAATCTAAATGTGCGACCTTAAAATATCTGTTAGATTCTTATAATAATTTGAAGGACGTTCGGTTTAAGCTGAAAAAGATTTCTTCCAAGAGTGTGAAAAAATTGGCGTTGAAAGTTATTGAAGATATTTTCTTCGAAAAAATGTTGAAAACTCTGCGAACTATGGATGAGGAGCATTATTCGGCGATGTCAGACAATGATTCTGAAGCATTGGCTGCTTTAAATATAAAGAAGGCGATGTGCAAAATGTTGGGAGGAACTTCCTATTCCGGAAAAGAATATAAAAGTAATATTAAACTTTTCAGGACGGTGAAGTCGTTGGCGGAGAAGCAAGGTCTGTTAAAAGATTCGATATCTCAGTTTAATAAAGCCGTAGATCTTTTCAAGATTGCTGTAGATTCCTTGAAATCTGAAGGTCGTCGTCCGAAATTAAGAAATATCGACGAGATGAACACGATAAATGAAGATATTGATAAAATCTTCGGAAAGATTGCTATTTACGATAAAAATGCGAAAAAGGAAAATAGCGAAAATTTTCAGAAAGTCGTCGTAGAGAAGGATGTATTAAGTCCCTCACAAACTCAAAACCGGGAAATTCTGAACAATTTTTACAATGAGGAAAAATTGGATAATGAATCGAAAAGCACTCCGGCAACGGATACAGAAGAGACCTTATCCGATAAATTAGGTCGACGAAAAGACTCAGCTGTAGATCTAACGGAAGATTTAAAAGATACTATTCACCTGCCTGAAAGATAATTTTGCACTAGCTCATGATATGTGAAATTACAACCGGCTTTTTCCCCCTGTGATCCAGGAATACTGTTTTTACGATCTTTTTTATTAAGTTTTTTGCTTTTCCTTCATCTAGAGACTTTTCTCGGACGATGTTTTCTAAAGATAACTTTATTTCCGACTTAATATCCGCCTCAATGTCTTTCATTTCTTGCTTTTCGGAGTCTTCAAAAATTCCGATATAATCAATGGCTACCAATTTAAAGATGCCTTTTGAATGCTTTACGCACAGGCTTACAACTCCGTCCGTGGAAAGTTTTGCACGAGATTTGTAGATATTTCCGTCCATAGGAATTAATTGTGTTCCGTCGACAGCCAAAACCTTGCTTTCTTTTTCTTGGATAACTTTTGCTCTATCCTTGCCTATATTTATTACGTAACCGTCGTGAGGAACCAAAATATTTTTAATGCCGATTTTTGTCGCGATTTCAGCTTGCTTGTGGAGATGCATCCTTTCTCCATGAATCGGTATCAAAATTTTCGGTTTAATTAATTTATATAAATGTTCTAACTCTTCTCGACTTGGATGTCCTGACGCATGAATATCGTAGTCAAGATCCGTAACAATCTGAACGCCCCTTTCGACCATCAGATTTTGGACTTCGGAAACTGCTTTTTCGTTTCCCGGAATTGTTCGGGATGAAAAAATTACGACATCATCACGATCGAGCTTTATGTATCGATGTGCGTCATTGGCGATTTTGTTCAGGGCGGAACTCATTTCTCCCTGGCTTCCGGTGCATACTATTAATACTTCCGCCGGATCGAAATCTTTTATCGATTTGTCTCCGTAAAAAGCAGGAATATCTGAAAAATACCCGGCCGATTTTGCCACTCTTTCTATTTTTTTCAGAGAACGCCCTGCGACAACTAATTTTCTTCCACTTTCTTTTGCTGCATAGTAGCATGATTCTAAGCGCGCTAGATTTGAAGCGAAACAGGTGATTAAAATTCGATGTCCTTTGTGCTGCTTCACCAAATCTATCAGATTGCTACGTACCTCTTTTTCCGTCTTATAACTTTCTTCCTTGAATACATTGGTCGAATCGCAGATCAAAGCCAAAACGCCTTTTTCTCCGTAAGCCTTTAGCTTTTTTTCATCTGTTTTTGTTCCCAGTACAGGATCATTATCGATTCGCCAATCTCCTGAGTGAATAACAGTTCCTTCTGGAGTCTTAATCGCGAAAGCACAGGATTCCGGAGTGGAGTGGGCGACTGAAATAAATTCAACACCAAACGGTCCGACCTTTATTTCTTTTTGATGCAGAGAAACTTTGATAAGCGGAACTTCTTGCGCAAGATTAAATTCTTCCAATTTCGATCGAATCATTTCAATTGCAAAAGGGCGCGCGTAAATAGGGCACTCAATCATCGGCCACAAATAAGGAATGGCGCCGATATGATCTTCATGAGAATGAGTAATAAAAAGCGCCTTTATTTTGGACTTATTTTTAATCAGCTCATCTGGGGAGGGGACAATCAATTCTCGTCCGAGATTGCTGTCGAATCCCATTCCCATGTCGACCAAAATCCATTGATCATTGTAAATGTATGCGTACAAGTTCATTCCGATTTTCGAACATCCGCCGATCGAAATAAAATTTAACCCCGTAAGGCCTTTACTTTTTTTTGTCATAATTCACCACTATTTTCTTTTCATTTTCAAACATATCTCCGCTCGAGATATACAATTTTTTTTCATCACGTTCTAAAATTAATCTTCCGAGTTCATCAATCCCTCTGACTATTCCCGAAAGACTGTCATTTCCGTTTTTTATGGTCACTTCGGAGTTTATTCCGACTATATTCTGAAGCCAATATTCTCTTATATCAGAAAATCTGCCGGCCTGTATTAAACTCAGTTCATCGTTTAGATTATCCAAAATATAACGAAACGTCTTCTCCGCAGAAACAGTCGAAACGCCGATAATCTTTTCTAAACTGATGGCCGTAGGTACCGAAACCGAACGGATATTTAGACCAACGCTAACTACAATCCAGCTTCCAATGACCGCGAGTAATATACCACTTAATTTTTTGTTTTTGTAGTATATATCGTTGGGCCAATGCAAATACAAATAGTCTTTTTTCTCGGGATCGATCAAATTTTTTACGGTTTTGTGAACGGCGCACGCTGTCGCCAATGAGATTTTGCACATGTCTTTATTTTTCGGCAGCTTTTTTATTATGGATGAGTACAAATTTCCGGGAGCCGATACCCATTTTCTTTCACAACGTCCGATTCCTCTTGTTTGTGTTTCTGCTATAATTCCGCACTCAAAAGCAGAATTATTCTCAATCATTCTGACAGCGAGTTTGTGAGTACTATCAATTTCTTTCAACTTTATGATTTTCAATTTTTCTTCTCTATCTTATTTAATAAACCTTCCAAATTTTTCATATCGTCTGGCATATCGCACTCGAATCGCATGATTTTTTCAGTACGAGGATGAATGAATTCCAAAAAATACGCATGAAGAGCCTGACGTGGAAATTCGTTTATTTTCTTCGCGAATTCTTTCGGCAATGAATAATTTTTTACCTTATAAGTCCGATCTCCGATTAGTGAATTTCCGAGACTGGACATATGTACCCGGATTTGATGAGTTCTGCCTGTCAGTAATACACATTCAACTTTTGAGGCGTAGTTTGAAAAATTTGTTACGGTTCTATAAATCGTAACAGCTTTTTTCCCCTTAGATTGCGAAATGGACATTTTTAACCTATTGTTTTGGTTTCTGGAAATCAAAGTTTCGATTCTTCCGTTCAAAGGGCGCAAAACCGAGTATAGAAAACAAATATATTTTCTTTTTATAGAGTGAACTACAAATTGTTTCGCTAACCGCATATGAGAGAAATCATTTTTCGCAACTACCAAAATTCCACTGGTATCCTTATCAATGCGGTGGACAATTCCTGGACGAATTTCTGAGTTGATCGTGGATAAATTTTTTCCGCAGTGATGGGCTAATCCGTTTACTAAAGTATGATCTCGATTACCTGCACCGGGATGAACCACAACTCCGGCGGGCTTGTTTATTACCAACAAATCGTCATCTTCAAAAAGGATCTCAAAAGAAACTTTTTCATCCGGATGAATTTCAATTTTATCCGATGGGACGTTTTCCTCAATCGAAATGACGTCCTCAAATTTAAGCGAAAAATTCGAATCAGCAACCTTCCTCGAATTTACGTAAACAAAACCACCTTTTATCCAAGATTGGATTTTTGTTCGTGATACGTCCGAAATTTTCTTCGACAAAAATTTATCGAGGCGTTCCTTATCGACATCGACAGTTAATTTGATGAATCTTCTCCTTTTTTCTTCCGAGGTTTCCTTTTAGAAGGAGAAGTAGGCATTTTCGACCGTTTTGTAGGTTTTACGATTACAGGTTTTTGTTTTTTCTCGATTTTTTGTCCTTCAAGAATTTTTTTGATTTCTTCTCCCGACAGAGTTTCATGCTCAAGCAATCCTTGGGCTAGAACTTCCAACGCGCTCGCATTCTCTTCCAAGATTTTCTTGGCTCTAGCATAAGTTCTGTCCACGATCGCTCGAATTTCCTCATCAATTACCTGAGCGGTTTTTGCTGAAATGTTAGCGGTAGCTGCTGTGGAATGTCCCAAGAAAACTTCCTGAGCTCCGTCTCCTTCGTAGGATAAAAATCCGAGTTTGTCGCTCATTCCCCATTCAATGACCATTCTTTTTGCGATTCGGGTTGCCTGCTCTATGTCGGAAGATGCTCCCGTCGTTACTTTATCGTATCCAAAGATCATTTCTTCCGCGATTCGACCTCCTGCCGCGACCGACAAATCCGCCTCCAACTTTACGCGAGACACTGAAATTCTGTCATTTTCCGGAAGACGCATGACCATTCCCAAAGCCCGTCCTCTCGGAATGATTGTTGCCTTATGAATCGGATCTGATTCTGGAATATTGAGGGCGACAATGGCGTGTCCCGCTTCATGATAGGCCGTGAGCTTCCTTTCATTTTCGGTCATAACCATGGAGCGTCTTTCGCTTCCCATCATGACCTTATCTTTCGCATCTTCCAATTCTTCCATGCTTACGTTCTTTTTGCCGTAGCGAGCGGCCAGCAACGCCGCTTCATTTACGAGGCTAGCCAAATCCGCTCCCGAAAATCCTGGAGTACCTCTTGCAATTACCAACGGATCGACGTCAGCGGAAAGTGGAATTTTTTTCAAATGAACTCGTAAAATCTTTTCTCTGCCTTTTATGTCCGGAGACGGAACAACGACTTGGCGATCAAAACGTCCTGGCCGTAACAGGGCAGGGTCAAGAACATCCGGACGGTTTGTTGATGAAATTACAATGACGCCGTTGTTTTCTTCGAACCCATCCATCTCAACCAAAAGCTGATTCAAAGTTTGCTCTCTTTCGTCATTACCTCCGCCGAGTCCGAATCCTCGATGGCGCCCGACTGCGTCAATTTCGTCGATAAAGATGATACAAGGAGCATTTTTTTTCCCCTGTTCAAACATATCTCGAACGCGGCTTGCTCCAACTCCGACGAACATCTCAACAAATTCCGATCCCGAAATGCTAAAGAAAGGTACATTCGCTTCTCCTGCTATAGCCTTCGCTAACAGAGTTTTTCCGGTTCCCGGAGGTCCGACCAAAAGAACACCTTTCGGAATTTTTCCACCCAATCTTTTGAATTTGCGAGGATCCTTTAGGAAATCCACAATTTCCTCTAACTCACTTTTGGCCTCATCTATTCCTGCGACATCATCGAAAGTAACTTTTGTTTTTTGACCGTTTAGCTTTGCTTTTGATTTTCCGAAACTGAGAGCTCGATTCCCTCCGGATTGCACTTGTCTGAAAACAAAAAACCAAATTCCGAAGAACAGCAAAATAGGAAGGAATAGATTGATGAATATTTTCAGAAGCATTCCGTCATTCGGATCAGACGATAATTTTACTTTTTTATCGACGAGTTTTTTTACCAAGTCGGGATCTTGCGGATCGTAGGTATTAAAAGTCCTTCCGTCGGAAAAAACTCCCTCTATATTTAATCCTTTTATTGTGACAGAAGAGATTCTTCCGGCATCCAATTCACTTAAAAAGTCGGAATAAGGTATGGCGTTCTGCTTTCCGGAAAATGACTCCGCAAACAAAAACAGAACAAAACCTGCCGCCAGCCAAATTAACAAATTTTTGTAATTCTTATTCAAAGTTCACTCCGCAATAAACATCAAACAAATCAGGTTTCCTTATAAATTTTACAAATTTCGCCCATTCACCAAAATCATATTTTGCTCTACCGCCTTCATACAAACAGGGAAACCCGACCAAAATATCGTAGGGTATTGTAACATTAAATTCCCTTTCTGATGAATATATATACTGATTTTTTGTTAATTTAAGTTTAATCAGAAAACGATTATCCCAAATGTTTGCATTTGATTTGGAGAAGTTACGTTTTTCTCTGAAGATAAATATTTTTTCTTTCTTGATTTTTATAAAGCATTTTCCCAAGGTATTTATCTTGGAGCACAAAATATTCGACAGAATTTTCTCATCAATAGAACAGGGATATTTTTTCATGCCGATGTTCCAAATAAGTCTTTTTAGAACTTCAATTTGAATTTTCGGGTTTTGATTTAGAAATTCTTTTTTGTCGATTTCAGCAAATCCAAGATTCGAGATTGGGCATTTGGATTTTAAAAAATCGACGGCGTGCCGTTCAATTTCGTACCGAATTTCTCCGTATCTGCGGATGATTTTTGAGATTTTTTCTATTTTTTGAGGAGAATATGTTTGGATTTTTTTTCTCGCGACAACTCTCTGAAAAGTATCTTGAAAATTCATAGGATCGACTTTCCACTCGATATTTTGGCTTTTTAAAAAATTTTCCAGGAATTTTTTGGAGAAATGAAGTAGAGGGCGAACGATTTTCAAGTGTTCTGACAGCGTTCTAATTTGACTCATTCCCGCCAAACCGAATTCAGAACTTCCTGCATTTTTTCTGAGCTCGCAAGTTTCAATTTGATCATTCCAATTATGGCCGGTTGCGACGAGTGGAATGCTTTTTTCTTCGCAAAATTTTTGAATTAAATCATAACGAGCTTCTCGCGCGAGATTTTCTAATTTTCCTTCGTTATCTATGGAATCGTGTTCCCAATGTAAAATAACATGTTCGATATTAAACTTTTCACAGATGCTTTTTACATACAGAGCTTCGTCCAACGATTCTTTTCGGAGTCTGTGGTCGACGGTGCAACAGTATAATTTCCAGTCGTGTTGTTCGCTCCATTTTTTCAGGAGAATCAAAAGCGATAAACTATCAGATCCTCCGGAAACTGCAGCACATATTGCTCGATTTTTTAATGTGGCATAATTCTTTTCGAAAAATAAGAGCAAACTACTCATTTCTCGAGAAAAAGAAATTTCTGTCTGTGTCAGATTTTTTAATTTAAAAAACATACCTCAGGATTTTTTTAGTTCCTTAAGTCTTTTGGCTGCTTTTTGCCCGTACTTGAGTTGAGGGAAGGTCGACGCCAATTTTTCTAGAGTTATTATTCTCTGGCTTTGTTTTCCCAACTTCAGAAAGCAATCCGATAACCTAAATAATGCCTTGGGAGTTTTGTCCCCTCCGGAATTAATTTCGAAACATTTCATATAAGCCTTTGCGGCGTTTTGATAATCTTTCTCTTCGAAATAGCTTTTTCCGATATAGAAATACATCTTTCCGCAATGAATACTTTTCGGATGATCTTCTATAAATGTGTTCAAAATATCTCGGGCATCTCGTCCTTTATCTAATTTGATTAAATCGTTTGCCATTTCAATGACTTCTCCCGGAGATTTTTCTTTAATTTCGTCCGCAATTTGCTCGGGAGTTTTGGAGGGGACTTTCTCTGAGTGAGATATTCCCAGATTTTGTTCGATCATTTTAACGCGATGTTCCAACTCTTCGATTTTTCCGTTGTGACTTCTGATTAATTCTTCAAAATCCGATCCGGTTGAACTTGATTTTGTGTCGACTAAATTTTCTGCTTCAACGGACGATAAACTAACCAAGACAAAACCGTACAAAAAAACTCTTTTCATTTTTTTCTCTATCACTCTTCCTGAAGTCATCGTAGCACAATTAAGAACAACAAGCGAGTTTTAAAGTATTATGCATTATGTAAGATGCACTCATCGGCGCAATTCCATGCGGGGCAGGAGTAATGGCGCCGGCTACTCCCAATACATCATCGAAATCTACGTCACCGACTATTTGAGATACTCCTTTTTCATCGGTTATACGATTAATTCCGATGTCGATTACGGTAGCACCATTTTTTACAAACTCTTTTGTCACAAATTTCGGATTTCCCATCGCGCTGACTAAAATATCTGCGGTTTTACAAACGCTTTCGATATCTTTCGAATAAGAATGTAGAGAAGTCACGGTACAGTTCGCATTCAACAGCAGTTGAGTCAAGGGACGTCCTACCGAAGAAGATCTTCCTAACACTACAGCATGTTTTCCGGTAAGATCTTCATGAACTGATCTCAGTAAATGCAAAACAGCAAGCGGAGTACATGGAATCATACCTGGTTCACCAAGAAACAATCTTCCTTGATTAATCGTGGTTGCTCCGTCGACATCTTTTTCCGGAGAAATCAGATTTATAACGTCTCTGAAGCTAAGATATTTAAGTTTGGAAGATCGAAAAAAAATCGCATGAACAGATTTATCTTCGTTCAATTCTCGAATAAATTTTCCGAGTTCCGTCAACTTTGTTTTTGCTTCAAAATGATAATTTTTTGTGCTGACTTCAACAAATCTTGCTAATTCATCCCATTTGGACAAAAACAAGCCACTCTTGTCGTCTTCTCCCAACGAAATAATTATTAGCCTCGGCGCAACTCCGTTTTTTTTTAAGTTTTTTACTCGGCTACGTATGGCCAAGTTAAACTCATCGGCTATTCTAGATCCGTCGATAATTATAGCCATGCAATTGCCTCAAGCTAACTTTTCAAAATAATAAACAAGCCTAATAACGATATTTTCTAAAAAAGTGAGAGTTAAAATTAATACAACAGGGGATAGATCCAGCGTCCCTATCATAAAGGGAAGGACTTTTTTTATGGGGGATAACATCGCGTTGGTCAAACGTTCCAAGGTATCAAAAAGCATAATTAAAAAGCGATTGTTTGCGTTAAAAACATTCGCAATAAACAGCCAACTTATGACAACATCGGCAACCACCACCCAGATGGCAAGAACCAAAATTGTTTTTATCAAAAAAAGAAATGGTACCAAAAGTATGTTGATCACAGTTCTATCTCCTCAAGTTTTCTATCTGTTATGCTAACAGATCCGTCATCATTTGGCGATACTTGATTTAATTTTAGTTCAATTTTTTCCAGAATTTTTTTGCAATGATTTCTTAACAAAATTCCCTTTGTGTACAAATCTGAGGCCTCTTTGAGCGATAAATTTCCTCCCCCTAAGGCGGATATGATTTTTTCTAATTCATCGACGGATTCTTCAAACTCCATCTTTTCGATTTTTTTCTTCATTACGGCCTCTTTATGGATTAAAGCATTAGACAAGCGTTATCGATCATTCGATTGGAAAATCCCCATTCATTATCGTACCAAGATACAATATTTACAAAGTTGCCGTCAATGACCTTCACCAGGGGTAAATCCACAATGGAGCTGTAAGAGGAATGATTAAAGTCTGATGAAACAAGACCTTCATGAGTATATCCCAAGACGTTTTGTTTGAACTTAAAGTCTGCCCATTTGATAATTATTTCTTCCAATTGTTCTGAAGTAGTACTTTTTTTTAGAGAAAAATTGCAATCTATTAGGGACACGTTCGGGGTAGGAACGCGGTAGGCCGCTCCCTGCAACCTTCCTTTTAATTTCGGAAATATTTTTTCTATGGATTTCGCCGCTCCGGTCGTTGTCGGGATGATATTAACAGCAGCTGCTCGGGCACGACGTAAGTCTATGTGTCCCTTATCTACGATGCTTTGATCTCCCGTGTATGAATGTATAGTCGAAGCAAATCCCTTGTCGATTCCGAATTCCGAATCCAAAATTTTTACTATTGGCGCGAGGCAATTGGTTGTGCAAGATCCGCTCGATACGATTTTATCTTCCTTGTTCAAGATGTTATCATTGACTCCGAAGATGATTATTTTTTTCAAATCTTTTCCCGGACATGAGAGCAGTACCTTTTTGGCTCCCGCTTCCAGATGAAGAGAGCAAGCTTCTTCCGTTTTAAAGACACCGGTACATTCCATGACCAAATCAACGCCGAGATTTTCCCAAGGTAAATCTTGAGGATTTCTTTTCGAATAATAATTCACTTCCTGATTTCCGATTCGAATTTTATCTTCGGAGATTTTCTTTACCGCTTTATTGAAAAAACCGTGAACGGAATCATATTTTAAAAGATGGATCGACGTATCGATATTTTCCAAATCATTTAAGGCAACGACTTCCAACTCACTTTCTTTGTCGTTTTCAAAAATCGCTCGCAGAACCAATCTACCGATCCTTCCGAAACCGTTTATGGCTACTTTCATACCAGTCCTTTCAATTTTTACAATTCGATACCGCCAAAAGATATCACATTCCAACTAAGACTAAAACAGGTTTGCAATCTTATCGAAAATATTACTCGCGGTGAGTCCAAAATACCTAAATGCTTCTTTTCCCGGACATGAAACGCCGAAAGAATTTACTCCGAAAAACAACCCGTTAGAGCCAAGATATTTTTCCCATCCGAAGCCGTTCGATGCCTCTATTCCTATACGGATTCCATTTCCCAAAACGTGATTTTTGTATTCATCGGATTGCTGATCGAACAGCTCCCAACATGGAATACTTGCAACATTGGTACAAATATTTTCATCATTGAGCATTTTCTTCAATTCCAGCGCAACGCCAACCTCGGACCCCGATGCAATGATAGTAAATTTAACGTTATTCGTGCTGTCATCATTCAATAGATAGGCTCCGTTTTCACAGAGGTTTTGCCTGTCGCTGAACCTTGCGCTCAGAACTTCCTGGCGAGTGAGAATTATTGCTGACGGGTGATTACTACTCAGCGCAAGATCCCAACATTCTGCGGTTTCGCTAGCATCTGCCGGACGGAATACTTGTAAATTCGGAACGGATCTCAGCATCGCCAATTGTTCGACGGGCTGATGAGTAGGTCCGTCTTCGCCGACTCCGATTGAATCATGAGAAAAAACGAAAATAGAAGGGATATCCATCAGCGCACTCATGCGGATAGCGGGTTTCATATAATCGCTGAATGAAAGAAAAGTTCCTCCGCAACATTTTATTTTTTTGCCGGCGCTTATTCCGTTCATGATTGCACCCATCGCATGCTCGCGAATGCCGTAGTGAATGTAATTTCCGGAAAAATCGTTTGCCGAAATCGGAGTCATATTGCTGCCCTTGCAGCCGGTAGATGATCCTAAATCGCAAGATCCGGAAACCAGCAACGGATTAACTTTAATCAACTTATCCAAAATTTCCTTCGACAAAGCCCTTGTTGCCTCAAACGGTCTTGAAATGAAGTATTCTTTCTTCAATGCTCTAAAAACCTTGTTCATTTTGTCATTTATATCAGAATCCAGACTTAAATATTTCTTCTCTTGATTTTCGTACCAATCTTTGCAAATTTCGCGACTCTTTTTTCCGATGATTTTCCATGCGCGGTAGACATATTCCGGAATTTCAAAAGCCCCGTGATTCCAATTAAAATATTTGCAGGCGAATTCTCTTTCGGATGGAGATAACGCACCGCCGTGGGCTTTTGGAAGATTTTCCCGAGGAGTTCCGTAACCAATTTTTGTATTGCAAATAACGATAGACGGCTTCGGGGAATTTTTCGCATTCCAGATTGCTTTCGTGATTTGATCTTCGTCGTACCCGTCAGTTTCCTGGATATCCCAATTGTAAGATTCGAACCGTTTTCTGACATCGTCGCTGTAAGTGATGCTTGTGTCGCCGTCGATCGTAATATTATTTTTATCAAAAAGAACAATCAGGTGACCAAGTGATAAATTTCCGGCCAAGGAACAAGCTTCATGAGAAATTCCTTCCATCAGGTCACCCTCGCCGGCAACTACATAAGTGTAATAATCGATGCACTCACTTCCGAGTCGGGAATTCAAAAGTCTTTCCTCTATAGCCATTCCGACGGCATTTGCGATTCCTTGCCCTAGCGGTCCTGTGGTAATTTCGATTCCCGACTCAGGACAATACTCAGGATGCCCGCTTGTCTTGGATCCTAGTTTTCTGAAATTCTTTAACTCTTTTATTGTAAAATCTTTATATCCGGTGAGATGTAAAAGAGAATAAAGTGCAGCAGAACCGTGCCCTCCCGATAAAACAAAACGATCTCGATTGGGCCAGGTGGGATTTTCCGGGTCGAATTTCAGGATATTTTTAAACAGTGCCGTTAAACAGTCCGACATTCCCAGAGGCATTCCGAGATGTCCACTATTCGCCGTTGCAACCTGATCTATAGAAAGAAATCGAACCGCATTTGCCAGACTTTTAAACATTACTTCCCCATTATATTTTTACAAACACATATAAAATATTCAGTGGCTCGTTTTCAATACTCCAACACTGATACGCCGCCACAAAAACCCTCAACCATTATACTTTATATGTATTTTTAATAAACACTTTTCAACTATTTCGTCGGATTTTTATTGGATAATTTTTTAATGAAAGACTTTAATCTTGGTTTCTTTTTGGATTTCGAATGATCAATTAAAACTTCGTCGGAAGGTGCCTCTAGTCCGAAGGCGGATGACATAAAATGCTTCCAAACGGTCGCGGGAATTTTTCCGCCCGTCATAGATGTATTCATCGGGCTATTATCATCGTTTCCTATCCAAACTCCGGTAACAAGAGGGGGAGAGAATCCAATGAAACTTGCATCACGACTATCGTTGCTGGTTCCTGTTTTCCCGTAGCAAGCAACGGGTATTTTCGCTCTCTTTCCCGTCCCGTTTTCAATAATTTCTTTCAACATAATTTTCATTTTTTCGCAAACTTCAGAGGAAATGACTTTTTTAGATTGTACTTTCTTCGCTCTGTACAAAATTTTTCCACGCGGAGTTTTTATACTGATAATTCCAAACGGTGTGATTTTCTTCCCGTCGGCCATTGTTGCTCCATAGGCGGCGGTCATTTCGAGAAGATTTGTTCCGCTGCCTCCCAAAGCTGTGGCGAAGTTGTTGTTCAGCTCGGAACTAATTCCCAAATCATGAGCCTTTTGGATAACAGCGGGCATTCCGACTTTTTGAGCTAGGCGAATAGAGCAAGTATTTACAGACTGCGCGAAAGCTCGCATCATTGAGATCTGTCCGATGCTTTTATATTTGTAATTTTTCGGAGACCAATTTCCGATGCGAAGCGGCATGTCGCTTATCATATCATAAATGTCCATGCCGCGTTCCAGAGCCGTAAGGTATACAAAATATTTGAACGCAGAACCGAAAGACCTTGTCGCTAACGCTCGATTAAATTGACTTTCGTTGTAGGTATGCCCTCCGACCATAGCACGTACGGCCCCGATTTTATCAATTGCGACCAGCGCCATTTGGTTTGCATTATTTTTGAATCCTTCTTCATTAAGAGCTTTTCGAATGATGTAAATTGCGTTTTTTTGCAGATTGGAATCCAGAGTCGTGCGAACAACTAAGTCTTCATCATTCACCTGGACAAATTCCTCCAGATGTTCCATCAGCCAATCGGTGAAATATCTGTTTTCGTTCATTGATGTCGGTACCACATGAGATTTTTCAATTTCCTGGAGGGCTTCTTGTTCCGCCTCCGACGAAATAAATTTTTCTTCCCTCATGCACGACAGTACCAAAATGGTTCGTTGATTCGATAGTTCTTTGTTGTAAAAGGGGGAATACCTCGTAGGAGATTTCAAAATTCCAGCCAATTTCGCAGCTTCAAACAAGGTGAGTTGCTTCGCTCTCTTCCCGAAAAAACGATACGCCGCCGCGTCTATTCCATACGCTCCCGAACCGAAATAAACTCTGTTTAAATAAATCGACAGAATCTGTTTTTTAGTGAATTTTTTTTCAAGCCAAAGGGCTAAAACCAGTTCCTGAACTTTTCTTTTTATCGATCGATTAGGGGATAAGAATAAATTTTTTGCTAATTGTTGAGTTAGAGTTGACCCTCCTTGAACAATTCGTCCGGACGTTAAGTTTTTGACCATCGCCCTAAGGATTCCTAAGAAATCTACACCACTATGTTTATAAAAGCGGTGATCCTCAATAGCGATGACGGCGTCGCTGACATATTTCGGAAGTCCGTCGACAGTAACGACCTCTTTGAATAAATCTCCATAGGTTGCGATATTTTTTCTGTCGTAGGATTCGAAAACAATGCTGGCACGACGCCCTTTGGATTCAAGATTATCCAAATCCGGCATGTCATGGATCAAAAATAAAAACAGGAAAAAGAAAAATAAGGACAAAAAAATCACCGTCGAGAGAGCGAAATTTTTCAGTTTCTTTCGACGGAAAATTTTTCTCCTTGCCATTTACGCATCCAGGTTTATAACACTCAATGCGTTTTCCTGGATAAACTCACGACGAGGCTCGACTACCTCTCCCATGAGGGTAGTAAACACTTCGTCCAGGTCTTCCAAATGAGACATTTTTACTTGCATCAGCACACGAGCATTGGGATCAATTGTTGTTTCCCAAAGCTGCTCGGCATTCATTTCTCCCAATCCTTTATAGCGGTTTATGGTAATTCCTTTTCTCGCACTGGACATGAATTTGTCGAAGAAATCTATAGGCGATTTCACGTGAATGGAAGTGTCTTTCATTGTTAATACCGCGGGACCATCGATAAATGACGAGAATAAGCTTAACTGCTCGGACAATTTCATTATTTCCGAAGATATCAGCAAACTTTTTAGGACCTCGAAATGCTCAATAACTTCTCGGTACTCCTTGCTGAATAAATATTTATCTTCGGTTTCGGAGATCTTCCAATTTCCTTTGTCGATTTTTCCGAGAAAGGAACAAACGTCTTCGTTGAATATTTCTTTGCGTCCCAATCCCAATAAAACCAACGCTTCCATCAACAGGGAATTGTTTACCTTATTATTTATATGGTTTACCGCAATTTTTAATTTCTCAGCTTGTTCGACGAAATGCCGAATATCGTTCGACACAATCGTTTCGCCCGAAGATAACTTTAAACAAGAAACAGGAATGGCCTCATCCAATAAATAATCTTCAAGCGCTTTCTCATCTCGAATAAAAACTTGAGAATTTCCCTTCTTTATCCTGTAAAGAGGGGGGCGTGCAATGTAAAGATATCCTTTCTCGATTATCGGACGCATTTGTCTGAAGAAGAAAGTCAACAAAAGCGTTCGAATGTGACTTCCATCGACATCAGCATCTGTCATGATGATGATTTTATGGTAACGAATTTTATCAATGTTAAAATCGTCTCCGATTCCCGTTCCGAATGCGGAAATCATTGTTCCGATCTCCGCAGAGGTCAACATTTTGTCCAGACGAGCTCTTTCGACGTTCAAAATTTTCCCCCGCAACGGAAGTATAGCTTGAGTTCTTCTGTCTCGACCTTGTTTTGCGGTTCCTCCTGCGCTGTCTCCCTCAACAAGAAACACCTCGCTGAGTGCCGGATCTTTTTCCTGACAATCTGCCAGTTTCCCTGGAAGAGTTGAGATTTCCAGAGAATTTTTGCGTCGGGTTAATTCTCTCGCTTTTCGAGCAGCCTCTCTTGCCGCTGCCGCTTCTATAATTTTCAGAGTAACCTTTTTACCTTCGACGGGATTTTCTTCAAACCACGTCGATAAAACTTCATTGACGACGCTTTCCACTGCTCCGCGGACCTCTGAGGATACCAGTTTGTCCTTCGTTTGCGAAGAAAACTTCGGATTCGGAACCTTTACCGACAAAATGCAGGACAATCCTTCACGAGCGTCATCTCCGGAAGGTGAAGCCTTTTCCTTTTTCATGTTTTGAGCAAGATAGGAGTTTACGGTACGAGTCAATGCATTTCGAAATCCTGCTAAGTGAGTTCCTCCGTCTGATTGTGGAATGTTATTTGTGTAACAGAACATACTTTCATTGTAGCTTTCGGTCCATTCCATGACTAACTCTACGCCGATACCGTCCTTTTCTGCCGAAGCGTATATCGGTTTCGAAATCAAAGGAGTCTTATTCTTATCCAGGTTTTTTATGAACTCTTTCAAACCGCCTTCATAAAGCAAATCAGAGACACGTGGCTTTCCATCGTCATTCTCTACCCGCTCATCAATAAGTGTGATATGTACTCCGGAGTTTAAGTATGCCAACTCTTTCAGACGGTGCTCCAGCGTGTTAAAATCAAAAGTCGTGATTTTAAATGTTGTCGCAGATGGCCAAAATCTCACGAGAGTTCCGCTGAATGACTCTTCGCAAGTCCCAACCTGTTTTAGCGGAGCGTCGGCGACACCGTCGTGAAACTGTATAAAATATTCCTTACCGCCTCTCCAAATGGAAAGGTCCAATCTGTCGGACAGCGCGTTTACAACGGAAACACCCACTCCGTGAAGACCACCGGATATTTTGTATGCGTTCTGATCAAATTTTCCACCGGCGTGCAAGTGAGTCATGATAACCTCAGCTGCGGAAACGCCTTCCTCCGGATGGATGTCGACAGGGATACCTCGACCGTCATCCAAAACAGACACTGAACCATCTTTGTGAATAGTAACTTTTATCAAATCGCAATAGCCAGCCAAGGATTCATCGATAGCGTTATCCACCACCTCGAAAACCATATGATGCAATCCCGTACCGTCATCTGTATCTCCGATATACATACCTGGACGCTTTTTTACCGCTTCCAACCCACGCAATACCGTAATTGATTCGGCATTATATTTTTTCTTATTTTCCGCCATCATAAAATTTCCTGAACCTAAAACACAATTATCACACAGGCATTATACAAGACTTCGTTCCAAACCTGAAGTCATATTTTTCGGACGAAAGCAACCACGTAATCAAACTTTCAAAACAACATAATCCACAACATAGAGAAAGTGATTTCTTCACGTCTTGAAAATTCTACGCGACTTTCAACGCCTCTTCCAAAATGCCCAAAGCTTTATCTTCGGTAACATCCTCGACTATGGCATACTCTTTGGATAGACGAGAAAGTGCTTCTTTATAAATCTGTCTTTCACTGTATGAATGCTCCGGTTGATTAGGATTTCTGTGCAAATCTCTGATAACCTGAGCTATCGAAACGGGATCTCCCGAGTTAATTTTATTTTCATATTCCTGAGCGCGACGACTCCAAATCATTTTTCTCGATTTCGACGGAGTTTTTAAACAATTCAAAGCTTCCTGCATGACATCCTTTGAACATAAATTACGAACTCTCTGTCGTATGGATTTGTTCACTGGCAACCTTACAACCATCTTGTTTTTTGAAAATGATATAACCAGGACCTGAACTTTTTCTCCTGCGATTTCTTGAACTTCAATACCTTTTATTACACCGACACCATGCGCAGGGTAAACAACATACTGTCCCTCAAAAAATTCAGCCATAACTTCCACCTAATGATAAATATCCCAAAAACATTCTCATTCTAACATTTTTTTCTTAATTTTTAAAGACAAAAGAGGGAATTCCTAATTTTCCCTCTTTATTTTTGTTTGATATTGTTATATTTTCATCGTTTTGTTAATTATTAGGTGCTTCCGAATCATTGGAAATATCTTCACTTACTTCCGAAATCAGGTCGCCGCTATTGCGAATTTTTTTCTCGATTTTATCAGCGATTTCCGGATGTTCTTTCAGATAGTTGCGAGCGGCTTCTTTTCCTTGACCGATTTTTTCACCATTGAATGAATACCAAGCGCCTGATTTTTCAATCACTCCGATTTTTACTCCCATATCAAGAAGCTCTCCGACTTTAGAAATACCCTCACCGTATATGATGTCGAATTCCACAACCTTGAACGGAGGCGCAACTTTGTTTTTCACGACTTTCACGCGGACTTGGTTTCCAACAACCTCATCTTTGTCCTTCAAAGATCCTATTCTGCGAATATCCAACCTTACCGAGGCATAGAACTTTAAAGCATTTCCTCCGGTGGTCGTTTCTGGATTTCCGAAAAATACTCCGATCTTCATACGAATTTGGTTTATGAAAATCATAATACAATTTGATTTCGCGACTGTTGCTGTCAATTTTCGAAGAGCCTGACTCATTAAGCGAGCTTGCAGTCCCATGTGGGAGTCGCCCATGTCTCCTTCGATTTCAGCTTTCGGAACAAGTGCCGCGACACTGTCCACAACCAAAACATCAATAGCACCCGAACGAACTAAGGTGTCGGCGATTTCCAAAGCCTGCTCTCCCGTGTCCGGTTGGGACAGTATTAATTCGTCTACATTTACTCCAAGGTGACGAGCATATACTGGATCTAATGCGTGTTCTGCGTCAACATAGGCACACTTTCCTCCCGCTTTCTGAGCCTCCGCGACCGCATGCAATGCCAAAGTTGTCTTACCGGAACTTTCCGGACCGAAAACCTCAATAATCCTTCCTTTCGGAAAACCTCCGACTCCGAGAGCCATGTCCAATCCGATTGATCCGGTGGAAATGGATTCGATATCTATCACACCGCCGTGCTGCCCGAGCTTCATTACAGAACCCTTACCAAAGGCCTTTTCTATCTGAGCGAGAGCCGCTTCAAGAGCTTTTTCTTTATCCATGTTCGTTCCTTACATCTAATGATGATAATGATATATTGCAGGAGTCATTTTATCAAGTAACATTGGCTATGGAAAAATTTTACCATATCTAATTGTTACTTACTTTTTTGAAAAGATCTCGTTATTTTTATAGATTGATTTATCGAGTTGGCGTATAATGAATTCGGTGTAGCAGAAATCAGAGGGCGAGGTGTCAGAGAATATTCTGGTTCAGATAAAAGAGGTTATCGACAAGTATATCAGACCGGCGTTGCAGGCTGACGGCGGGGATATAGAGGTCGTTGATTTTCGGGACAATGTTTTGTCGGTTAGGTTGCATGGGTCGTGCTCTTGCTGTCCTCACGCACGGATGACTTTGGAAAATGCGGTCGGAAATACGATTCGGCAGGCTGTGGCTCAAGATATTGAGATAAAGTCCGTGTAATTTTTGTTTGAAATTAACGTCGATTTAACTAATTAGTTCTACATTGTTTATTGTTGAATTTATTTCAGCGGGTTTGCTCTAGGTTATTTTACAAATGGGAGTGAGTTTTGAGCAATGTAGTAAGAGTGTTTCTGTTTTTAGGAATTTTTTTTGTTAATGATCTGCGAGCAGATGTGGTCATGAACAAAGATGATTCTGATTTGTCGAGGCTGAAGTCCGCGGTTAATTCGGGAATCGATCCGGCTAAATTGATAACAGGTAAATCCCTGGATGCAAATAAACTATTGTTATCCTTCAAAAAAGAAAAGATTCCCTCTATGGGCAGTGAACAAAATGAGGCTACAGAAGATGAGGAAGAGTTGTCCGAGGAGCCGGCATTGTCCGCCTCGACTCTTCCGAATGACGCAAAAAAGATGGACGAAAGAGACAGATATTTCGGCCAACATGAACTGTGCGAGAGTGAGATAATCAAAGCTGAGAGGAAATACAGTGTGCCCAATCGGTTGTTATTGGCGATATCTACGGTGGAATCAGGGAGAACGATCGGACAGTCAAAGAGGCCGTGGCCTTGGACCATTTGCGCGAACGGACGAGGATATTATTGTTCGACGAAAAGCGCGGCTATCGCCACTACAAAAAGATTGATGGCCAGAGGAATTCGCAATATTGATGTCGGATGTATGCAGGTAAATCTTTTGCATCACAGTACTGCATTTAAAAATTTGGAAGAAGCCTTTACTCCGAAAGTGAACGTAGATTACGCGGCAAAATTTTTTTTGAGTTTGAAAGATACGTATAACTCGTGGACTCATGCTGTCGGGTATTATCATTCAAGGGCTGCAAGGTTTTACAAGCCGTACTGTTCTTTGGTTTATAAAGCATGGAACAAAGTCAGAAAATTTCAAATACGCGACACTCCGGTTATAGCCAGAGCCGCCAGCAAAATAAAATCAGATATATCTTTCCTTCCTTCATATTATTCGTTGGTGGATAACAGTATTTCTGCTAAGCTGCATCAGCTGGGTAGGAGAACTTTGGTTCGTTCTGCTCCTAAATTTTTCGCAAAGAAGAGAAAAGTAGAAGAATAGGTGGACACCGAATGAAATTTTTGATGTGCGGGGACGTCGTTGGGCGTTCGGGGAGAGACGTCTCTGAGAAATATATAAAGCAATATCGCAAGGAAGTCGATTTTGTTGTAGTGAATGTCGATAATGCCGCTCACGGTTTCGGGATAATTCCGAAGGTAGCAAATCATTTTTTTGAAATAGGAGCAGATGTTCTCACCGGAGGAAATCATTTGGTGGACCAGAAAGAAATTTTCCCGATGTTGTCCTCTGATAAACGTTTACTGAAACCAGCCAATACATCAGACAAGTTGGCAGGCAGAGGCGTCGGAGAGTATTCTCTGCGGGACGGTCGCAAAATAGTTGTTGTTCATCTTTTGGGACAGAAAGGTATGTCTATGATTGGGGATAATCCGTTCGTATACATGGAGAAATTTTTTCTCAAATATCAATTAGGGGTGAATGTTTCGGCGATTATTGTTGATTTTCATGCAGAGGTCTCTTCGGAAAAACTCGCGATGGGGCACTTTTTGGACGGAAAAGTTTCGGTGGTGTTCGGAACACATATTCATATACCGACAGCGGATTACCGAATTTTGGAGAACGGAACAGCATATCAAACTGATCTTGGTATGTGCGGAGATTACAATTCCGTCTTAGGATTTCAAAAATCTGTGAGTATTGAAAGGTTTTTGAAGGGATTCGGCACAGGTCGATTGACCCCTGCGACGGGAGAGGGGACTTTCTCGGGGCTTTTAGTTGAAGTGGATGATAAGACAGGATTGGCTCTTAGTGTGTGTCATATTCTGCAGAAATAATCCTGAAAAAAAGAATCGTGTTATCAATGAATTTAAATAATTTTTCACAAATTGTATTTTTTGTGATAGCATTATAAGGTTTTTTGTATTAGGAAGGTTGTATGTGTAAAAAAACGGGTTTGTTTGTTGTTGTATGTTTTGTGTGTGGCTCGTTGTTGGCTGATACCGAAAATTCAGAGTCGGCAGGGACGTTTGAGGAGAGTTTCCTTAATGTGAAAGCGACCCATATGAGAGGTAATAATTATCCTTTTGGACCGAAAAATACTTCGATGGTTTGTTTCAATCCGTTTCTTGATTTTGGGAATTTGGTAATTGATGCGGATTTTTCCTATGGGCGTTCCACCAAATATGTTGGGTTCCTGAAAGGCGCGAAAGGGATGAGTAGGATTACGGGAAATCTTCCTGACTTTTTTGATAATTACTACGATGCTGGTATCAGTAAGGCAGCTCAGAGAGGATTTGAGGACACGATAGAAAAGTCTCATTTCTACAGAAATTATGCCCGAGCAATTTACAATGATAAGGCACATAATATACAGATTGTTGTAGGTGATGTTGCGACCAGAAATACGATTGGGTTTCAGCAGCCGTTTTCGGGTTGTGGTATTAACATCGCCAGGCAAGGTGATAACGGAAAAATCAAAAATCCAGGGTTGCCTATTGTCGTTACAAAATTAAGTAAAGCGGAAGTTAAACTGGGAGACGAAATTTTACGAGTTACGATTTTGCCTCCGGGAACTTATACCGTAGATGATTTGGGTGAAGAGGCCAAATTGCCGGGGGTGACAGTTAAGATTTCAGATCAGGTGAGCAGGTCGGAAACTTTCACAGTTGATTACTTTAGTGGATACGATATGCCTGATTTGGGAACGGATGACTTCGATTTGACTATGGCATTTACTCATTACTGGAATGTCGACGATCCGTACAAGATTCGGTATCGCAGCAAGCCGCGTTTTAACGGAAATTACAGGTTTACCCCGATCGAAAACGTGGCTTTTGCTTTTGGTGTCCAGGGACATAACAATTCTTATGGGCTGGATTTCAATGTGATTTTCATGACTCCATATGGAAAGATTTCGCCGAATATTGGATTTACTGATACATACCACGGAAAGAGGGCGGCTGGCGCGGGAATATACTACGCTTTGCCGGAAAATTCTTACGGAATTCACTTGGAGGTTTATCTCAGCGCGAAGGGCAGAGGATACGGTGACCTAAAAGTTTCTGAGGAGAAAGCTGAAGATTATGATGATTATATGGAGAAGTATTTCTCGGATTTTGCTGACAAATTCCAACTGAAGAACGGTCCTTTTAGTCCAGAAAATTCCAGGTCGGCGATGGTTAGGTTGTATGCTGATCCTATTCACGGATACACTCCAGGGTTTACTTTCGTGGGAGCTTGGTCAAACAATCACGGCGGAAATACCAACAATTACAGGGATTACTCAGTCAGTTTGACGAAATCTCCGTTTGAGGGTTGCGTTGTAACCGCGGTTGCCGGATTAACTTATGACGATCCAACAAAGGGCAGAAACCGTAAGTCTCCAGACAAAAGACTGACTCTTGCCTGTAACATCAATCTGAATTCCGAATTTTCGATCAAAGGAACCTATTCTCATTTGGATCAGGAAAGGATGAAAAAATACGGTTCGATTATCTATACTCCTGAGGCGATTAAGGGACTTGAAGTTCAAGCTGAATATTTCAGAATGCCAGGAAAGAGTTGTCCGATGTTCTCTGTTAAATACGACAATGAATACTTTGGCATGAAAGTTGAAGAAAATATTTCCGACAGTTATGAGGACAAGACAGTTGGCACAAGGGATGATCACAAAAACAGTCAGGCGGTTACATTTGGGACAAGCTTGACTCCTAGAGGTTTAAGAGCATTACGGAAAAATGACTTCAACATTATTCGTACGGCGGAAGATTTCAGAAAATAATTCCGAGTTTCGCTATCGAAGTTTATTTGGAAATTCTCTGAGCAATCGGAGAATTTCTTTTTTATCAACAAACGCCTAACCCCCCGCACTTTAGGGCGAGGATATAAGGCGCGAAAGGATTTAATCAGGAGAAGATTGATTTTCGATATATTGACGAAGAACGGAGATAGGAGCACCGCCGCAACTGCCAGCGAAATAGCTGGGAGACCAG
>CACWKL010000010.1 GCA_902761495.1 uncultured Pseudomonadota bacterium | reverse complement strand
CAAATGCACAAGCTGCGGATACGAAGCGAACGCAGATTACAACGCAGCAAAGAACATATTGGCGGCTGGGCTAGCCGTGACAGCTTGTGGAGCAAGCAAAAAGCTTGCTGCGAAGCAAGAACCCGCCTGGGGCAGTCTCTGTTAAGAATTCTGCCAATAGGAATCCTCTTCCTTTAGGGAGATGTGGAGGTCAAATAGAAAAATGGTCCATATTTCTATATAAATCAATACCGACTAATGATTTCTCTGATTTCGGTTGCGCTTAATTTTTGCTTCCTCTTTTTCAAGAGCGCATAGCGCCGTATACGCCAAAAAAGAGGAAGAAGACAAGCATGGCGCGTCAGAAGCTGATGTTTTTCTACTTCAATTTACCCCTGGTCTAAGTTAATTTATTTCCGCCGCCTGTTTTGTTTAATTTTAAGTTCCATGTTTTTGTTGAATGTTTTATTATACTTTGGGTATCGAAGAAGTTAATTATGATTATTGGATACGCGAGAACCTCCAGCAAGCATCAAGAAGCTGGGCTGGAAGATCAAATTGATCAACTTACGAAAATCGGGTGCGAGAAGGTTTTTTCGGAGCAGGTCAGCTCTGTCACTCAGCGCGATGAGTTAGATAAGGCGTTGGATTTTGCGCGCGAAGGAGACATTTTCGTTGTGACGAAGCTGGATCGTCTTGCCAGATCGGTTGCGAATTTTTTGGAAATCCAAAAATCTCTGGCTGAAAAGTCGGTAAATCTCCGAATTCTCGACCTCAATTTGGATACTTCCACTCCAATGGGAGAGATGGTGCTTGGGGTTTTGGCTTACGTCGCACAATTCGAACGCAAAATCATGCTGGAACGCCAAAAAGTCGGGATTGCCAAAGCGAAATCGGAAGGGAAATTTCGTGGAAGACCTAAAAATGAGAAGTTGCTGAAACGCATGGACGCCGAAATCGCTGTTTACGACCGTAACGACCCGCGCTCGCTCACGATCAAGCAAATCGCTGAAAAGCTGGGAATTTCATACGTTTATGTGTATCGTCGGATGAAACAAGTCGCCCCCGAAAAAATCCGGCATAAAGCACTTAAACGCGACATAATCGAAAACGTATTTGACGGCAATGCAGAACTCTACTCCGCTGCTCAGCTCCTCGAACGAAAAAAGCGGAAATATGCCAAGTCTGTGAATGAAAAGTAAAGTTGGAAAGGTACTCTACCCTATTCTCAACAAAGCCTAAATCAACATCTCAACATCAACTTTCAGCGCACTATCTGACCTTTTGCAACCTTTATCTCAGAGTCCCTTCCAACAAATATGCTCATCTTGCATTTTCTTTCATTTTGAGCATATTTGATCAAAAAAACTTAACAAAATCAATATATCTTTTAAATACAAAATATCACAGATATCGTTTGCGTTTACTCTTCCCTTCTCCATATGCAATTTTTAAAAGAGCTTCACCTTAACAATACTTATGAATCTCTTATTTTTTAGAAAAACAAGCTTTCCATAGTTGATAGCAATATAATATTAATTACACATCAAACTGACATCAATTTAATATCAAACTTTCAACTTCTTCAACATAGTCGCCCTGATGTCACCAATGATAAAAATACCCCAAAACAATATCATTATGATATCATTTTAAAATCAAACTAATACTAAACTGATTTCAATCAATCAACTCTTTTAATCTTTTTTTCACCGCAGGGCGAAGTAATTCCAAGCAGACAGAATTCATCGATACTCCAGTGAGCGCCGAAATTTCTCTTATATCTTCCAAGAGAGAAACAGGAAACCTTATCATCATCGGCTTCTGTTTTTCTTTTACAAAACGCGCCCTAATGGGCTTCTGATTAACAACTTTTGTATCAACAAGATCCATAAAAGCTTCTGCTTTTTTTTCTTTTTCTTCTTCAGATAAAGGTGGCAAATTAAAACTCATTCAAAAATCTCCATATAAAGACTTGTCATTTCCTCAACAGCCTTCGGATCTTCTGGTTTGTACTCGGTGACGGCCATTCCATGCAGCGCCGAGCGCCTAAATGATATTCTTTCACGAATTACGGTATTCAAAATTTTCAAATCCTCAAATTCATCCAAGAAAGACCTCATTTCTTCTGCCTCTTTCACAGCGGGATTCGCCGAAGCCTGATTTATCACGACGTAAGCGCGAAGTCTCTCGTTAATTTCAGAGGCTGTTTCAACCAAAGACTGTATCCGACCTAAGGTCCAAAGATCAAATTGAGATGGACGCAACGGAAAAATAGCCTTGTCACATACCAACAGCGCTCCTCTCAACTCTGGAGAATCTCGCCCACCAGCATCAATGATAATATCGGAATACTTGCTTCGTAGCTGCATAACCTCTGTCCTCACAGCTTTTTCGTATTTCTGGATGCTCGCCACGCGTGGCATCACTCCCCTATCCTCTCTCAACGAACACCAGTAACTAGATGTTGGTTGCTTGTCCGTATCGATCAACAAGACGTCCCCCTTATCTGCAGTCCGCATCGCAGCCAAGTTGGTTGCAATAGTGGTTTTTCCAGGCCCCCCCTTCTCTCCTCCAATCAAAACAATCATTGCAAAATCCTCTAACAAAATGATATCAATATCATATCACAAAGATACCAAATATATTACATAAATTCATCTTCTTCCCAAAAATTACGCAAAATAAGCATCTTTCTGTTTCTTGGTTAAGGTTAAATTAATTCTGTAAAAATTAAAAAATATTAATAAAAATATAAAAATTTTTTAAATTATGTTTTTATATCATATTGATATCAAATTTATATTAATATATACTCAATATATATTCAATATGATATTAAATTCATATCATATTAATATATTTAAACTTTGATTAACGTACCTTGACTTCCACTTTTTGTTTTTGCAAGGTAGTACTCAAAGAGTCGGGAGTTCCTTATTTGGTCTCTCCATTTCTTGTTGGTTTCTGCTGGATGCGAGCAAGAAGAAAAAAAGCGACTTATTTACGGTAAGTCGCGAAAATAAAAGTGCCCCAAAAAGGCATCACAAAGCTTGATTTCTGTATATCAAATACCTGCAGAAATGTCAAGGAAATTGAGGCACTTTACAAAAATTGTAATAGTTAGGGAGTTTTTGTATGAGTGCGTATGATTTAATTAAAAAAACAAAGAAAATTTTAACTGAACCGCAGTATAAGTTCCTGAAGCAGCTGGCTTACTGGTCGCTGAATTCAAAAGATTATGGATTAAAAAAAGATGGAAAAACCTGGATTTACAATACTCATCAGCAATGGGCTGAACAAATAGGTTTTGGTGTTACCACTGTTCGCGAGTCCATAGCTGTTTTACAAGGCTTAGGTTTTATCAGTAGCGATTTTTTAAATCCAAACAAAAGACGCCGCATTAAATATTACTCGATAAATTTTGAAGTAATCGAAGACTACTTTGCGCAAATAACCCGAAAGAAAGAATCTAAAAAAACGCAACACGAAAATATGATCGAAACTACTCCTATTTCAACGGTTTCTGAATCATCTGATCAACAGTTGAACCGACAAATGGAGCGACAGATGTATACAAATAACAAAATACAAGATAATAAATCTAATAAATCACAGATAGCATTTGTAGGCAGTTTTGAAAATAATCCTATCGAACAGTATGCCGGACAAAATATCAACAACTATTCTGATACAGAGAAAATCCCTTCAACCAAAGATACGCAAACTGCTGTGTCAGAGAATTCGTCAAAAACAATGGCAGCAGGACCTTCCTGCCTGGATATGATTAAAATCTGGAATCAGGAGTTTCCAAATCAGAAGATCATTTCGGGTTCGACAGAACAAGTGGGAGTAATTCGCTTAACGAAGCATTTGGCAAGATACTTGGTGGCATCTTTTAAGCTCAAATTTGAGAACAGTCTCGAAAAATGGCGACGGTATCTGCGGCTGATCAAAACCAGCGCCTACATGATGGGAGAGAAATTCAAACTGTCGATACAGTGGGTGATTAAATTCCTGACCATCGACCGAATTAGGGCAGGGGAGTTAGGCGTTGACGAGAGTAAGATCCCTGTGGATACTGACGAGATCGAGAAAAAAGCACAGGCTCATGTCGAAGCAGTTGATGAATCCGAAACCTGCAAACAATATCGTCGAGAAATCATCCGAAAGTTGTCGCCAGCAGTGTATCTGTCGTGGTTTACGAAAGTTGATTTGATTGAAGAATCGACGAAATTGACAATCAAAGCGGCAAATGACTTTACGAGAGACTACATCAAAGCGAATTTCCTGGATAAAATCGGCAAACTCGGAAAATCCCGAGTTTCTAGCGAAATCCTGCAAAAAAATTAAAATTTTTTTAGATGATTTACGCAAAAAACGGGGTTAAAACATTGAATTTTATAAAAAAGTCACTCGAATTTCGTGAATATTTTTAGTGTTTTATTGATGTGGTATATTACAACCAGAAGGTGAGTGAGGTATAGAATGAAACTGACGGAAAGAGAATTGGATGTACTAGCTTGTGTTTTGGTTGGAGAGAAAAGTTATCAATTAGTTGCAGAAATCCTAGATATTAACAAGTCTACCGTTAACACATATATGCGAAGAGTTTTAAACAAAGCAAAATGCACGGATGTAGCTGATTTAAAGGAACATATTTGGATAGATGATGATTTGGAATATCGATACAAAGAACTTATTGAAGGATCGAGTTCTTATTCGTACAGAAAAATATTAACGATAGGCATAATAATAGCCCTAAATATTTTTACAATTATATTGGCTTTAAAAGCATTTTGTTAATATCTTTGATGTAAAAAATTGAACCCGTTGTTTACGGTACAATTTCTTTTAAAATTTTGCGATTTTTGTACCGTGCTACAAGGGGTGTTACAAGGGTATGATGCCGTGTGACAAGCGTGCTACAAAGCGTGTGACATCGAAAAAACACCGTGTTACACATAAAAAAGTGAAAAAAATTAAGAGTAAATTTTGTTTAAATTTGAGTATTTTAGGTTGTCACACGATTAGCGTGTGACAAAAAAATCAAATCGTGCGACATACATTTTTCAAAAAATCTGCTTCAATTTTCATAGTTTAAATTTGGAGAGAAATTTCATGAATAGAAAATACCTATATTTAGGCTTGATGCTATTCGTCTTGACGGTGGTGTTTGTAGAGCCGACATATTGCGAAATCTTAGATGAAGGAATTAGAGGAGCTACAGAAAGAGTTATAGCTCTTGCCAGTGATTGGTCTGTTCCGCTTATTATTGGATCCTTATTTGCGGCAGGAGGGTTTTTTATGTACGGAAATACAGGAATAGCTAAGTGTGCAATAGGAGGATCAATCTTCATTGCAGCAGCAAAGCTTTATGCATCGTCGGGAACTGGAGCGCTTTTGAGTGCAGCTTCTCAATTTTTTCAAATATAACTTGTGGGGAGGAGACTATGTCTGAAGAAATCAACAACCACGTGATTTTAAATCATCTCGATGCTCCTATGCGAATACTTCTATGGCCAGCGGAGCAGGTGTTTGCTTGCATGTTTCCACTGATGTTGTGTATAGCAGTTGATCAATTTTGTTTAGGTATAGTTTCCTCTTTTATTGCATCCTTTGGATTTAAATCTTTCAAAGAAAAATTTGGTGATGGAAAGCTTAGAGCGATTTTGTATGAGAACTTTCCGACTCCTGAAAAATTAGTGCAAAAAGGTCTGCCTCCATCTCACGTAAGAGTTTGGCATAAGTGAGGATATGATGAAGTTTAACTACGCAACAAAGAGACTAACCAACTATGAGTATCAACGTAATGTTCTACTTGGATTTAACGGAATTTTATTAGTTCTGTTGCTGATTATGTCGCTGTGTTTGTTTTTTAAGAAAGAAAAAGTTATAGTCCTTCCACCTGAAGTTAAGAGAGGATTTTGGGTATCAGGAAATCAATTTTCCCGTGAATATCTGGAAGACATGGCTTCCTTTTTCTTACATTTATCCTTAGACGTCAACCAATCTAATTTTATATATAATTCTGAAATACTGATGAGATATGCAGATACAGAATCGGGAAACTACTTGAGACAAAAATTTGTAAGAGACAAAGAGAAGTTAAAAAAGAATGATGCTTCAACAACTTTCGATATTAAAGAACTTAAAGTTTTCCCCGATAAAAACATAGTAAGAGCAGAAGGATTTCTGAACAGATATATTGGGTCTAAGAGGATTCAAAAAAGCAAAGAAATATACGAAGTGAAGTTTAAAGCTTATCAAGGCAGATTGTTTTTCAAAGAAATGAAAAGGGTAGAAAAGAAAAATGAAAAGTAAACTCATAGGATTAGCACTATTACTATGTTTTGGAGCGAATGCTCAGCAGTTTAAGATGAAAGATGGAATCATTCACGCGAAGATTTCCTATCAAAATCTAAACCGTATTAAGATTAAAAACGATGCGATAGATAGCATTGCAGGAATTGATTCAGCATTTCATTTTGAGAAAAACGATAAGACAGGCGAAATCTTCATTCGACCAACGGAAGACAATGGATATGACCCGATCAGTTTAAGTGTGGTTATGGTATCTGGGAAAACTCAAGATTTGGTATTAGAAGTAGTGGATGGTGAAGCCAATACGATCGAATTGGTTGCGGAAAAGGAAGAATATCCGCGGATCGATTTGCCCGCGATGGACGAGGAAATATCGGGAAATAATTATGAGGAATCCATCTGTGCTGTAATGAAAAAGTTCATCAATCTTCCAAAGAATAGCCCTGAAATTGAGGTTAAAGCAATGGATCGCAATTATGCTCATTTAACGGCAAGTTTGGAAAAAGCGTACAGAATTGATGGATATGTTGCACTTAAGTATAAGGTGACTACGAGTTTACAAAAGATTTCTAGGCTAGATGAAAGAATGTTCTCAAGAAAAGGAGATATTTGCTTGTCCCTTTCAAGTCTAGAGATACATCCAGGGTTCAGTGTTTCGCTATACATATTGAGGCATTAAATGACTAATTCCGTAAAAGAAAAACAAAAGAAAAAAATAATGTATATGATTGCGGGTTTTGCAGCAGTGCTGGTTATAGTTTTTGTGACCCATACTAGAAGTGAAGATAAACTCGGAAGATATTATAAGAACAAGATACAAAACGGGGTAGATGGACTTTCTGATCAAGATTTGTGGATAGAAAAAAGTGCAAACGAGATCGAAGACATTAGAAAAGACAACAAAAAACTGCAAGATCAAAATGATCGTATGCAAAAGCAACTGGATTCCGTTCAAAAATTGGTAATAGGATTAGGTAGACATCTGAGAGCTTTCGACGATCAGCAAGAAGATGAAGAGGGAAGGGTAGACACGATTCCATCCAAAAGTGTGCCTGAATATGAGAAGTACAAACAGGAAAATCCTTACATTTCAGGAGAGGGAGATGCTCCTGTCACAGAATTGAAGAATCCGCTTGAAAAGTTGAGCAATTTTTCAAAACAGCGCGGGATTATTGGTGCGGAAGAAATTTCTGCACCTCCAGTTCAAAAACAAAGAAATAACTCTAAGATTTTAAAAAACGGTATAAAAATAATCAAAGTTAACAATTCACCAACAGAACATGACTTAGATGAAAACTTCATATTTGCGGGAACTTATGCACGAGCGATTTTGTTAGGATCATCGACAGTTAGTGCAGGGATATCTTCCTCAAGCAATCCGAAACCTGTTTTGCTTAGAATTACCGATACAGGAAATCTTCCCAACAAAGTGAAAGGTCTGTTGAAAGATGCCATTGTCATTGGAGCAGCCAGCGGTCATTTGTCTTCGGAAAGCATAGAGATTCGCCTGGAAAGACTTACGAAAATCGACAAAGCAAAAGGGATAGGAATAGATATTCCAATCAAAGGATATGTTGCAGGAGAAAATGGCGACTCAGAAATCAGAGGAAAAGTTTTTGACAGAGCAGGTGCAGTAGCCAGAAATGCAGCTGTTGCAGGGTTTCTATCGGGAGCTGCGGAAGCCATTACAACAAATAATTCATCAGCTGTAACTTTTGAACCCAACTCTGGACTGGCGCAGTTTTCACCACAAAAAGGATCGAAAATGCTGGAGATGGGAGCATCTAAAGGAATTGGAAATGCTATGGAAAAGTACGCAGATTTCTACATCAAAAGAGCAGAGCAAATGCAGCCGGTAATCAAGATAGACGGAGGACGAAAGGTTACCATTGTTTTTACTCAGTCAGTGAAAATATCAAATACGAATATGAAAAAAGTAAGGAGGAAGTTTTATGCGCGTCAGTACTAAAATTGCAGGAATTTTGTTAATAGCTTTAACAGGGTGTTCTACTTGGGATGAAGAGTTTGAAGGAGAGGTTGTCAGAGCTTATCCAAAAGCATCGATTCATCAAATATCCCGAATGACTGACAAAGGGCTTATCAAAGAAGACGATGACGATTTGGTTATCACAGGAGAAGGTTCAACTAAACTCAAATCTTTTAAAGACGGAGAGATTTCGAGAGGAGTCGAAGATATTAGGCGTATGTATATGATGACCTACGAAGATGCTTCGAAAAATCTGCACACAGCACATCATTTATACTTAATCGCAAAGCCTGCGGAGTGGAAGGTAAAATGAAATATTTAGAAAATATCGGAAAGAAAATCGATAGCTTTTTCACGCAAACCTTAACGCCAAAAGAAAGAAGCTTGAGAGATTTGGAAGAAATCTACCATTTGTCGGATTTCTTACCTTATAAATGGTACGACGATGAAACAGGGTTATTTATTTCTGAGAAACAGATTGGTTTTGTTCTTGAAACAATGCCCTTAGTCGGAAACAGCGAAAATATGCAAAAGGAGTTGAGTAATATTTTTACACAAATTCTTCCCGAAGAAAGTTCGATTCAGACTATTCTGTACGCCGACAAGAATATCGGGGGCATTCTTAACGAATATGTGAAAACCCGAGATCAGGCAATACCCGTAATGCAAACCTTAGCGAAACGAAGAGCAAAACATTTGAGCAAACTGGCGATTAAATCTCATTTGCATCCGTATGTTTTAAGGGATTTTAAATGCTATATGAGTGTTTGTATTAATCTAAAATCTTCTCTTAAATCAGCAATTAAACAAGTTAAATCTATTAAAACTCAAATTATAGCAACGCTGAAAGTTGTGGGAGTTGATAGTCGGATAATGAATGCAACGGATTTGCTCCGATTTTTGGATGGGATATTTAATATTGATTTTTCTAATACGGAGGCTTCAGAGAAAAGATGGAATAAGTTCGATCCAATCAATGAACAAGTAATAGATCCCGATACGGATATAAAAATCAAAACGGAAGAAGACTTGTTGAAAGTAAGAAATGGAGAAGCGGAAATCAAAACTTTTTCGGTATCGAGATATCCTTCTGAGTGGACTTTGTCGAAGATGGCAAGCCTTATTGGTGATATGTTCAGAGATAGCCGACAATTTCCTTGTCCGTTCTTGATGCACTACGGCGTGTATATTCAGAAACAGGGAAACGATTCAATGAAAATAGCGGCGAAAGCGAGCATAACAAAAAGACAGAGAAAGACTCCGTTTGGAAAATATATTCCAGATATTGATAGAGAATGTGCAGAATTGGATTTTGCAGAGAATAGCTTAAGAAAGGGGGAAAGATTAGTTAAAACGCGATTTGATGTAGTTCTATTTAGCAGAAAGAACGAAATGTCAGGTGCAGAGCAAACTTTAAAAACAATGTTTTCATCGATGTTATTTAAAGTAAGTTCGAACAGAGGAACTCAATTACACTCACTGTTAACAACGTTACCTTTGACTTGGAATCAAGATACAATTGATGTCGAAAAAGAATTTAAAAAGCTCAGAACAACGATATCAACCGAATCGACGAATCTCGTTCCAATGCAAGGAGAATGGAAAGGAACCCCGACTCCGGCAATGCTGTTCGGAGGAAGAAAAGGTCAGCTAATAAGTTTCTGCCCATTCGATAACAGGTCAGGAAACTACAATGTAACAGTAGTTGGAAGGTCAGGAGCGGGAAAATCCGTATTTATGCAGGAATTAATGTCTTCAACAATGGGGCTTGGCGGGCGAGTTTTCGTCTTAGATGTTGGTCGATCTTTCGAAAAAACCTGCTATATGCTCGGAGGGCAGTTCTTGGAGTTCAGTTCTAGTACGGACATTTGCCTGAACCCGTTTTCATCGATTGATGTTAATAATCCTGAAGCAATTGAAGATACTCTAGCGATGCTGAAATCAGTAATTCAAATGATGGCAGCACCGATCAATGGAGTAGATGACAAAGGTGCGGCTTTGCTGGAACAAGCGACAAATGAATCTTTCAAAAGACATCAGAATAAGACAACAATTACGGATATAGCAGATTATTTGTTGTCGTTAGAGGATGATCTTGCAAATGATTTGGGGAAAATGTTGTACCCGTATACAACAAATGGAGTTCATGGAAAATATTTCAATGGTGAGGCTAATGTAAATCTCAATAATCCACTCATCGTTATTGAGTTAGAAGAGTTGAAAGAAAAGAAAGAGTTGCAGGCTGTAGTCGTGCAAATGATGGTAATCAACATTACCAACAAGATGTTTTTAGGAGATAGAAAAACACCGTTTAACATTGTATTTGATGAGGCATGGGATATGTTACGCGCCAAACAAAGTGAGGTTTTCATCGAAACTTTGGCTAGACGTTTAAGAAAGTACAGGGGGTCTTTGGTTGTAGGAACCCAAAGCGTAAACGACTTTTATTCTTGCGCAGGAGCGCAGGCAGCGTGGGATAACTCTGACTGGAACTGTTTCTTGTCGCAGAAAGAAGAATCAATCGCTCAGCTAAAAAACAGTAAAAGAATTTTGCTGGATGAGTACAAGGAGAAGGTTATCAATTCAGTGAAAACAGAACAGGGAAAATATGCGGAAGTTCTGATTAATGGCGCTGATGGATATGCTGTCGGAAAGTTGTTACTTGACCCTTTCAGTGGTTTGCTATTTTCAACTAAGCCAGAAGATTATGCCGCAGTTCAAGATCTGCGAAAAAGAGGATATGACATTTCCTCTGCGGTTGAGCAGGTGTTGGCGATGAGGGACAAAGTTGCATGACAGATTTTCTAACAAACTGGCTATATGATTTTAAAATTTGGTGGTGGTCTAGCAACAAGATGGTATGGAAATGTCTCTTTGCGACCCTAGCAATCTTAATATCACTCAAATTAACGGTAAGAATCATGTTCGTAACATCGGACTCGATACCTTACCGAATCTGTCTGCAACTATTGCAGGTAAAACCAAAGAAGGGGGATATTTGTGTATTTAAATTTCATGGATTTACTTTTTTGAAATACGTTGTTGGAGAACCTGGCGATAAAATAGAAATCATCGATAAAGAAATATATGTTGGTGGGCAGAAGATCGGACCGATTCAAAATGATCCACGGTTCACTCCAACTAAACATAAAGTTGTACCAAAGGGGTATCGATTTATGGCAGGAACTCATCCGCAGAGTTTCGATTGCAGATATCATGAGTTTGGATTAATTCCTGAATCAGATATTGAGAGCAAGGCGATAGGATTGGTGAAGTTCTGATGAGAGTGATTTTCCTTCTTCTTAGCCAGTGTTTTTTATTAACTGCCAATGCGCAAGACTTGGGAGTTTTCGGCGAGACTTTCGAAATTGCGGAAGAAGATTTCCTGCAGCACATGATGAGCAAATTGCAGAAAATGAATCTGACAGGAGAGCTGAAAATTGCTCAAAAACAGATTCAGGAGAAAATTCAACGAAATATAGCCCATCCTCCTGCTGTTCAAGGAATCACTGAGACCGAAAAGGAGAGGGAATACAAATTCGACCCGACAATTACGGCGACTCAAGATTTAGCAGATCATAACGGAAAAATTTTCGCGAGGGCAGGGGAGCAATTCAATCCATTGAATCAGGTGAAAATGACTCCGATGTTGTTTATTAACGGAGAAAACGAAAAGCAGATCAGCTGGGCATTGAAGAAGATATCTGAGAAGAAAATATTCAGGCATGATTTTGCAAAAATCGTACTGGTGAAGGGATCTCCATTTGATTTACAAGAAAAGTTAGATCGACCGATTTACTTTGATCAGCAAGGATTTCTGACCAAAAAATTAGGAATCGAACACGTTCCAGCGATAGTTTTTCAGAATCCATGGGAGAAAGTTCTGACGGTGAGAGAAGAGGTGGCAGAATGAAGAAATTTCTGTTGATTCTCGCAATCTTTGGAAGCGTTCAAGCGGATGATGGAGTGCAAAGCAAATGCGTCGGAAAATTCGCTAATCCGATTACAGATATTTGCTGGAGTTGTTTGTTCCCAATTACTATTGGAGGGATGAAGGTATCCCCGAGCAATGAAGATACCCCTAATCCGAGAATGCCTATTTGTAAGTGTCCGATGCCTGTTCCTCCGTATATCCGAATTGGTATACCCATTTCATTTTGGGAACCTGTTCGGATGATCGATGTTACGAGAATCAAGTTTTGCTTAGTCAGCATGGGCGGAGCTAAGATCGGACCGAACTCGATTAGGGGACACGGAAGCGTTTCAACGGGAGAAACAACGAACGGGAAAAAACGCAGCTTTTACCAAGTGCATTATTATGTCTACCCAGTCATGTACTGGCTGGAATTACTGACCGATTTCGTGTGCATGGAGAGATCAACCTTCGATGTAGCTTATATCACTGAGTTTGATCCAACGTGGAACGACGACGAAACAGCTTTTGTGCTAAATCCTGAAGCTGTATTTTTTGCCAATCCGATAGCTCAGGCTGCGTGCGCTGTAGATGCCGTAAAAGCAACGGCGGGATTCCCTCTTGATTCGATGTTTTGGTGTACGGGATGTCAAGGAAGTATGTATCCTTTCACAGGACATGTTCCGTATCATATCGGAGGAGTGCAAGCGTCTCTGCTTTTGGTATCAAGGATGCTCGCTAAGATGCATCGGGAAGGATTGGCGCAGATTACGTCTGGAAGTAGTCCAACAGTGATGTGTGAGAAGACAGCTTACTCTCCGATGATAAAAAAAACTCAATACAAACAACAAATGCTTTATCCCGTTCCGACGACAGGTAAGGGGGGATGCCGACCTCTCGGAAGAACAAGTGTTACATGGGAAGGAGGCAAGGAGAAGCCTTATACAGGAGAGGATTTCGGGTATTTGATTTGGAGGAAGAGAAATTGTTGTATGTTCTGATTTTTTCGCTGTTATTAACAAATGAGGTTTTTGCGGAGGATTTTCAAAAATTTTCCGAGGATAACCAAAAATTTGCGCAAGAAATGTTGAAGAAACAGCCTTCTGAAGAAGATAAGAAATTCGCAAAAGAGATGTTGAACAAACAGTCATTGGAGGAGGGGAAGACTTTTGCGAAAAAAATGGTAAGTCAAATGGATTCTAAAAAATTTCAGAAAATGACGAAGGATTTGGAATTTCTTGTGAAAAAACTACCAGAATCTGGAAAAGGTTGCAAAAATTGCTCATCTCAAATAGAGAATATCGATGTTAAAAATCCTGACAGCGGCATTTTTGTGTTTGTTTCGTTTTCAATGCCGAAAGCTTCGCTGATTGAGTTAAACAAGCAGGCTCAAAAATACAATGCGACCTTGGTGATGCGAGGTATTTACAAGAATTCTTTTTCAGAAATGCGAAAGAGAATTTTGGGAATCAGCCCCGACGGTTTAAGTATCAATATCGACCCGAAAGCGTTTGAAAAATACAACATCAAGCAAGTTCCGACCTTTGTGTTGGTGGAGAATAACAAAGAGATTCACCGACTGGCAGGCAATGTCAGTTTGGACTACGCACACGAAAAACTTTCGGAGGCTAAGTGAAAAAGCTTCTGATCGTGTTTTCCGCAATGATTTTTTTAGAAACTGAAGCATCGATGGATTCATCTTTTGCTGAAGGATCTCAGCATGCGGCAGGGATGTCGGGTGGCATCGAGAACAATATCAAATCGGGAAAAGGACAGGAAGACGTTCCTTATTTTCAAGGAGAAATTACCATTGACCAAAATGAGTTGGGAAAGGCTAGAGAGCATCTCAAAAATCATGAATATGGTAAAGATTTGGAAGAAATTCATAATACAAGGAAGATCTATATTGTGGACGATACCGATCCGATAATTGTGCGGTCTGAAAATATCGTGAAAAACCAAAAAACAGCGCTAGAAGAAACAGAAGAAGTAATTGAAAACAAGGAAGGAGAAACAATCGAGTATTGCGAAGAATGCCCTGATGAAGAATATTTGGTGACAGGAAGAAGAGAAAAGAAAAGACATGTTGATCTAGACAGACCGCCGTATATTACGGCAGAGCAAACTTGTTACAACCCTCGTCATGGTCGTCTGACAATCAAAGTAGAATTATTAAATGAATCAAATGGATTATTTCGGGAAGATGGAAGCTTTAATAATATTCAGCACATTCGAACAGTACCTTGGGGTGGAGCTTACGTAGACGAAACCTACAGAGTTAATGGAGCAGAAGTCACTCTGAGAAAGACTATTATGCAGCATGGGCATCCATGGATAGAACCTGATTGTTACTTGGTTCCGGCCTTAAGGAATCATGTCTTAAGTGCAGCAACTATGATTCGCAAGCTTTTAGGAGGCGACAGAGATGAAGATTTATATTGGGGGCAGATTGGGTATGCTCACCTCCATCACCGAGTAGTGAACGACAAGAAACAACACTACCTTGTCGAAGATGACAATGTTAAACATTGTGAGGAACTGGTGAAGCAGGGGCTATGCCGTTATCATTCAATCAAAAAAGATCCTCCAAGCAACAAATATTGGAAAGGATTGAAGGTTTGGGATTCCTGGGGCGATACGCTAACCTACTCATGCCGTTTAAATTGCAAAGATACCTGTAAAATGCTGAAAGCGAGAGGATGTTCTCGTGAACCCAATCCCGAATGTCTGCAAAAATCGGGAAACAAATGTATTCGTTGGCGGTGGAAGTTCAGATGTAAAGACCGAATTGGGGTTAAGAAACACAAATTTTCGGGTAAAAACGCATTTTGCTTAGGCGGAGAGTGCATAGACGGTTCATATGAATCAGACAAAGATATGGTTCAGGCTTTGGGGCATCTTTCAATATTGGAAGCGGCAAGAAAAGATATGAAAGAAATAGCAAACGGACAAAATGTTGAGATTTTTAAAGGAAATCCCATGGGTTGCGTCAGGCACTGTTTTGGGTTTTCAGATTGTTGCGGTTGCGGCGGCAAAGGATGGGGAGTTGGCATAGGATTAACTAGTTGCAGTGACGAAGAGAAAACATTGGCTCAATTGAGAGGAGAGAACAAATGCATACAAGTTGGGACGTATTGTGCTGAAAGAGAACCCATAACCAAAACCTGTATAAGGAAGAAAACGGTATTTTGTTGTTTCGGCTCAAAGTTTGCAAAATTACTGCAAGAGCAGGGGAAGCCTCAATTGGGGCAGAATTTCGGAAGTCCAGAATCTCCGAATTGTCGAGGGTTTACTGCCGATGAATTGAGTAAAATCGATTTTTCGAAATTAGATTTGTCCGAAATAGTTGATGATGTTATGGACAAATTTAAAATTCCGCCACAAGAGCATTTCGCTAAAGGAATAGAGCTAGATCGTATCAGAGAAAAAGTAAAAGAAAAAATTCCATCTGGGGCAGAAAGAGAATCTGTGTATTTGAAGGAAAATTTGAAGCATATGACTTCGTCAATGAAGGGGAGCAATTGATGAAAAAAATAATTTTAGGATTGATCATTTTAGAATTTAGTTGTTTTGCTGAAGTTTCGTTTTGGGACGATCATGAGCGAGGATGGTTTTGGTACGAAGACCCGAAGCAGGAAGAGGAGGAAATTCCTGAAAAGAAGAAAGTTCAGACAGAACAATATCCAGCAACAGCAGAGTTGAAAAAATATCAAGCGGAACTGGAAGAAGCTAAGGCAAAGGCTGTAATGCATCCGACCGCACAAAATGTTCTGGCATATCAGCAAATGCAGTATGAAATGATCGAAAAATCAGGGAAATTTGCAGATGTCTGGATGAAAAATGTCTACTTAAATCCAAATGTAGATGCAACACAAAATGTTCCGATATTCCCGCATGCTAACAAGATATATGTAGAAGAGCAAAGAAAAAAGAAAGCAGCAAAAATCCAACAATTGTCGCAAGAATACGGATTGTTTTTCTTTTTCAAAAAACAATGTCCGTACTGCGAAGCCTTTGCGCCGATCGTGAAGTCTTTCAGCGAAAAATACAATTGGGAAGTTCTGGCAATCAGTGAATTTGGCGAGAGGTTGCCGATGTTTGAGAGAAGTGTTCAGGATAACGGGTTGGCGGGAATGTGGGGAGTAAGCAGTTATCCGTCGCTATTTGCGGTGAATCCGAAAACAGGTCATGTAATTCCGATTGCGAACGGCATGATTTCCATTCAAGAAATGGAAGAAAGAATCATGGCTATTATAGGAGATGAAAATGCTTAAAAAACTGAGTTTTTTGTGCCTTTTTGTTTCATTTGAAGCTTTTGGCGGAATAGGAAGCGATCTGGAAGGATTCTTTCGCAAAATGGGATCAAGCACTAACATGACAACTCCAGGAGCTTTCCAAGATCAAGCGGGAGGATATTACAGCGGAGGAGGAATTGCGATAAGAAACCAAAGCAAAAATGCGCAACTGGTGAATTTACAGTTGCCAAAGATATCAGCGGGTTGTGGTGGAATTAACATTTTTAGTGGAGGTTTTTCCTTCATTTCCAGCAAAGAGTTAGTTGATGTCTTGAAGAAGGTAGGTGCAAACGCAGTTAGCTATGGTTTTAATTTAGCAATGAAGACAATGGCGCCGTCGGTGCATGATACGATATCGGAATTGTATAATAAGGCTTCAGAGATCAATCGAGCAAATATCAATTCATGTGAAATGGCAACAACCTTAGTCGGAGGTTTGTGGCCTAAAGGAGATATAGCGAGTAGGCATGTTTGTACATCCTTAGGGACAATGTCAGGAGGATTAAAGGACTGGGCAGCAGCAAGACACGATTGTGGAGCGGGTCAGCAGTCTAATTCGATTTTGGGAATTAAAAACAGTAAAAAAGAATACAAGGACATTTTGGTGAACGAGTTTAATGTAGCTTGGGAAGTTCTCAAAAAGAATAGCTATTTGTTCGATGATAAAGAGTTTGCAGAATTGTGTATGACGATTTCTGGGACAATTGTTGCTTACAAAGACGCAAGTGGAGAAAGACGAGTGAAAACCTTTCCAAGTAAAGCAGATCAAGCCGATTTAATAAAAGGATTGTTTGATGGAGGAGAAGTTGATGTTTACAAGTGCGAAGATGGTGAAAAATGTTTGAAAGTCGGATCTAAAAGAGTGAGAATCGCGTCATCAGGATTAGCTAATCAAGTTAGAAAAACCTTGCACGAACTCACAAATAAAGCGATACAAGATGAAGAACTTACGCAACAAGAAAAAGATTTCATTGAAGGAGTTAAACTGCCTCTGTTCAAGTTCATCAATGTGTTAGCAGCTTACAAACATTCAGGTCTTACACTTACGGAATATACAGACATAGTGAGCATTGATCTAATTCATCATTATATTACCGAAATCATTGATGTAATGTTGGCAGAAGCCGCAAACCTTCGAAATGTTCAAGTGTCAGACGAAGAAATTACCACTTTCATAAAACAATTAAGACAAGCTAAGGCCGCGATTCACAACAAAAGAATGGCAGCCTACGAAGAGATGACAAAAACTTTGATGTTGATAGAAAATACAACAATCTATGAAAGAAAATTGGAAGACAGTTTTGAAAGGATGCAAAGAAGTAATTAGGAGAAAAAACAAAATTGTGATAATATGGATTAAAGAATGAACATATTAGGTTAGTAATGAATGTAAAAAGAGATGTAATATCAAGAATAGAAGATAGTTTGTTTAAAGATCGAGTTATTTTGATCTTTGGAACAAGAAGAGTAGGGAAAACAACTATTGTTAAACAATTACTTGAAAAGTATGAAAAAGCAGGAAAGAAGTGCTTGTATTTGAATTGTGATTTTCTTACGGTTCGCCAATCTTTGGAGACGCAAAATGAACAGGAATTGTGGCAAAAGATTAACGGATACGACATTGTCGCGATAGATGAAGCTCAGAATGTCGCCAAGATCGAAATGACACTGAAGATTATTCATGATGAGTTTCCGCAAGTTCAGGTAATTGCAACGGGGTCTTCAAGTTTCGATTTAGCAAATAAAACAGGAGAACCTTTAGTAGGCAGGAGTCGCACATTTATGTTGCATCCGTTTTCAATGAATGAAATTCGGAACAGTTATGACTTCTTGTTTCTTCAATCAAGTATAGATAAATTTTTGCGTTTTGGAATGTATCCAAGCATTTGGGATTTAACCGAAGAAGAAACGAAAGAAGAATTAGAAAATCTGGTGAATGGGTATTTGTACAAAGATATTCTGACCTTCGAAAATATTCACAAAGCAGATCAGATTGTTCGATTGTTGCAATGTTTAGCTTTGCAAGTTGGTTCAGAGGTTTCATTCAGAGAATTATCCAGAAAGCTAGGAATATCTGTAAATACAGTGATAAAATACATTGATCTTCTCGAAAAATGCTATGTCATATTTACCTTGCCAGCTTTAGCGAGAAATCTTCGCAACGAAATAGCAGGTAATCGCTCACGGAAAATCTATTTTTATGACATTGGTATTCGTAATGCGTTGTTAGGTAGTTATCAACCTGCAAATTTGAGAAATGATATCGGCGGCATTTGGGAAAACTTCTGCATCTGCGAACTGATTAAAAAAGCTCAAGCAGAAAGAAGATATTGCAACAGATATTTTTGGAGAAGCTACGATCAGCAAGAGGTCGATTTTATCGAGGAAGCGGACGGAAAATTCACAGCCTATGAATTCAAATACAGCCCGAATAAAAGAGCTAAACTTCCAAGAATGTTTGCTGAAAATTACGAAGTCGCAGAATTTAAAGTCATAAATAGAGAAAATTTTGCAATGGAGATGTGTAAATGAAAGAAGGTAACAAGAAAAATCGCAAGCTCTCTAGTAGTCGCAAGTCGAAGTTTGAAAATACATTGAAGAAATGTCCGAAGATATCGATCAGCGATAAGAAAGTAATTGAATTAAAGAATGAGGATAAAAAATGACCGTATACACCATTGGAGGCGGAGAGATAATCTACAATATAATGCAGGCGGTTGCGTTATGTCTTAACGGAGGAGGCGGATTGCTTGACGCTTTTCTTCGTATAGGAGGATTAGTCGGTGCCTTCATAGCGTATTACATCATTCTCTATGGTTCTCCTTGGGAAATCATTAAGTCGTGGGGATTGCCTGTTCTCCTGATTATGCATATGTTTTTTGTTCCATCGACCACAGTGTGGGTGAAAGATACAATTACGAACCATGCTTACAAAGTCGACAATGTTCCTTATGGATTAGCGGCTTTTGCTTCTGTCACCAGTCGGCTTGGTAAGGTAGTTACTGAGCAAATTGAGAAAAACTTTTCTCTGCCTGATAATATGACCTATCAAAAAACAGGAATGCTGTTCGGCTCAAATATCATGGAAAAAGCGAAGACTTTCCGAATAACGAATCGTAGCTTTAAAGAAAACATGAGGAATTTCGTGGGACAGTGCGTGAAATACGACATTATGCTGAACCACAAATACTCTTTTGATGATTTAGTGAACAGCAATGATATTTGGAGTAAAGTTTCAAGTTCCCCATCTAAAGTCAGAGGATTTTTCTGGCAACCTGAAGGAGGAGGAACAGCCCAATATGTAACCTGTGAAACTGCGGTGAAAAAATTTAACGATCTTTGGGCGAAGGAAATAAACCGTAGTTCTTCTTTGTTGGGACGTAAATTTTTCTCGGGAAGATTTTTAAACCGAAGGAACAATGATCCTTTGGGCTTCCGAATGGATCCTGAAGTTGAACAAGCACTACAAGTGGAAATTAAATCTCATTTGGGGAATGCCGCTTCATATTTTGGAAGAATTGCATCGGGGGCTGAAGAAACTTTGAGGCAAGCTTTGATGATCAATGCTATAACTGATGCGGCATCGGAAAATTCAAAACAAGCAGGGAATCCATTGACTTATGCTGAAACCAGGGCATTGCTACAACAAAGTAGTACCTTTGAAACTGTAGGTAAATTAGCTGCAAAACTTCTTCCAATCATGAAAGCAGTAATCGAAGCCTTGGCTTACGCATGTTTCATCTTTGTAATTCCTCTTTGCATGATACCGAGTGGGTACAAATTCCTAATCAATTGGCTGGCTGTTTTGTTGTGGCTTCAAGCATGGCCTCCGATGTACGCTATCTTGAATTTCATTATGAATGTCGCTGCAAGGTCTGCAACTTTGGCTGAAATCGGCACAGCGGGTGGACTAACCATCGGCAACTATATAGGAGTTTCGGAAGCTAACCACGAGATACAACTAGTGGCGGGATATCTTTCAATGAGTATTCCTTTCATTTGCATTGCGATTGTTCGGGGAGTCGGGACTTTCGTTCACCTTTCGGCTCAAATGACAGGCGCTTCAATGCAGGTTGCGGGCGCTGCAGCATCCGAAATCTCAACGGGGAACATTAGTCTTGGAAATCTCAGTCTGCGAAATCATTCCTCCGACAATGTGTCGCAGCTGCAGAGAAATTTCAACAGTTCACTGGGCGTCGGAGGACATACTGTTGATACGGGAACAGAAATGATTCGAAACGGTGCCATATCAGGGCGATCAATAATGACAAGCGCAGTAAGCTCGGGAGCAAGAGATTTATCTATGTCGGCGCAAGAAGCGCAAATGCACAAGATGGGATATGAAATGAATAAACGAGAAGCACTAGCCGCTGAAAATAGACTTACTGAAGGACGACTGTTGTCAAGAGCTCAAAATATGAGGCTTGTGAAGAGCTTCAGCGACATGGAAGCGCAAGATATTTCCTCAAAATACGGAGTCGGGGCAGATAAGGCTAACCAGATATCTCAAGATGCGAGAATGTTGGACAGTTACTACAAAGGAGAGGCTTTCCATGACCAAACTCAAACAGGTGGGAATATTTTTGCCAGTGGCAACTTTGGATTCAATGGAGGAAAGTCAACAAAAATCGATGGTGATGATGGAAAATCAAAACTAATATCATTCAGTGCAGGCGGTCAGGTTGGAGGAAGCCTCAGTGGCGGTGTAAGTGCGACAAACTCCGACAACACAGGCTCTACCAAGCAGTTTAACAGCTCTGAGGACATCGCGGAAGTTCAGAGAAGATTTGAATCTAATATGAAGGAAATCTCCAACTCCAGCAGAAAAGATAATCTTACTCAATTGGCACGAGATCACGTTAAAACCATACAGGAGAACGAAAGTCTCAGCAACACTCAGGCATACAGCGAAAGCCAGGCTCAAATGTATTTGAACAGTTACAACAAGAGTATGTCGATCAGCAGTGCAGATCGCATGAACTTGAGGGATTCAGCTCTGCAGGTCGCGCACGAAAGAGGTATCGACATAGCAAGAGCATCTCAGATGATCGACAAATACGATCCGCAAGCGGAAAAATGGATTCAAGAAGCAAAAGCCAGGGCAACTCTCAGAAACACTCTTCCACCAATGAAACAGCCGACACCTGCCAATTGGAGTTCATCGAAAACTCAGATGCAAAATGATTTTGATAAATCCGAACAGACAATGAAAGAACAAATTGCAAGTGATTCTGCGGAAATCGATGCGAAAAGATCGTCGTTGCAAGCTCAAAACAAAGCAGCCGCGGAAGCTCGAACATCAGCTATTAATAGCACCAAGGATGAGATAGAATTTGTAAGCGATCAGATTGGCAAAAACTCTGATTCTCTAAAGAAAGATATAGCTGAAAGAGCGGATAAAGGATCTGGAAGTGCTGCATGGGATAAATTTAAGAAAACTTGGGGATTTAAATAAGCAGGAGAAGAAATAATGAATAACAATAAAGATATATTCTTAAAAAGAACTTTCGAATATAAGATTCAATATGTAATTGCAATACTTTGTTCTCTATTGATGTTGGGGGTATGGGTAAATTCGCTTTTTTTTCTGAATCATAGAAACCTGATGGATGGGGATAATGCCGCTTGTGGCTTTGCGTTTTTATCTCCTTTTCTAGCCTTCGCGACATTTAACACCGTTACCTATTTCTACAGCAAATATTTAGTGAAAAAATACGGAGCTGATTTATTCGGAGATTTGGATCAAAATTGGCTGAAAGAACACCAAGGTTTTGATTCCTCAGTCTTTGGGGAGATTTTTACAAGATTAATCCAATGCAGAAAGATTGCAGGACCTTACATGTTAGCTGTAATCGCTGTAACTTCGTTAATTCACACACTTTTTGCGGCATTTGTTGGATTGGTATATGTCATAGCGTATGTCTTCTATCGCCAGACTTACTTGGATATCGCCATCGCCGACCAAGTTCCAAGATCAATGGGCGGAGGTGTTGTTGTTTCCCGCATTATCGACAGAGAATTCACTGACAAAATTGATCAACTAAACAAGAATTTGGAGAAGAAGAAATAATTAAAGAATCTCTATCATTTTGATTGTTTTCACTATCAATAATACATAAAATGATAGAGTAAAATGGAGAGTGATAGAGAAATGCATTACTTTAAGTATGAATTTGAAATTAATCCTGAAATTTTATCCATGATTACCTTGTTGCACGAGTATAAGGGCAGACAGGAATTGTTATCTGGAGCGAATCAAGATGAATTAACAACTCTGACGAAGATCGCGAAAATCCAAAGCATAGGGGCATCCAATCGAATCGAAGGAATTTTTACGACGGATAAAAGACTGAAGCAGCTAACGGAAGAAAAAGTCGAGCCAATCAATAGGTCAGAGCAGGAAATTGCTGGATATAGAGAGGTTTTAAATACTATTCACGAGAACTACAAATATATAGATTTATCTCCAAATGTGATACTTCAATTGCATCGCGATTTGTACAGCTATTCATCGGGAGGAGGAAGCTTTAAAAATTCAGACAATGTCATCGCCGAAACAGATTCAAAAGGCAATCAAAAAACCCGATTTGTTCCTGTCTCAGCCTTTCAAACATCGGAACTTGTGAAAAATCTATGCAGGGAATTTTCAAAAGTTTTCTCCGAAAATAAAATCGATAAACTTTTGTTGATTCCAATGTTTATTTTGGATTTTCTGTGTATTCATCCTTTCAATGACGGTAACGGAAGAATGAGTCGGCTTCTAACCCTTTTGTTGATATATCAGGCAGGATACACGGTTGGTAAATACATTAGTGTTGAAATGTTGATTGAAAAAACGAAAGAAACTTATTATGAATCATTACAGAGTAGTTCAGTCGGTTGGCATGATAACAAAAATTCTTATGAGCCATTTCTGAAATACTTCCTGGGCGTATTAATCAAGGCTTATAAAGAGTTTGAAAATCGAGTTATCTACCTGAAAAATTTCAAGAAATCAGACAGAATCAGAATGTTATTCGATAAAAATGTCGGAAGTTTATCCAAAAAGCAGATCATGGAAATTTATCCCGACATCAGTAAAGTTACCGCGGAACGAACTCTGATAAATCTGGTGAAAACGAGATATATCCGAAAAATCGGGAGCGGAAGAGCAACGCGTTATGTGAAAAATAATGAGAAAAACGGTGAGGAATAGGAGCAAAACATGACCGACAAAGAATTAGATATCAAAAATCCGGAAACGACCTATGACAACATCAGAAACGCGATTGTTGAGGCGCAAAACAAAATAGTTCGCACGGTTAATTCCGCGCTGGTGGAGACCTATTGGAAGATCGGTGAACAGATTTTCAAGGAGTGTGGGGAAGAACGTACGGAGTATGGATCATACGTTTTAAAATATTTAGCTGAGAGATTGACTCATGATTTCGGTAAAGGGTTTGAAGAGCGCCGATTACGAGAAATGAGGCAGTTTTATATGGCATTTCCAATTCGGCGCGCAGTGAGTGCCGAATTGAGTTGGACTCATTATCGAACGATCATGAAGGTAGAAAATCCTCAAGCTCGAGCGTTCTATGTCGAGGAATGCGCAAAGTGCGGATGGAGTACCCGTCAGCTGGAAAGACAGATTCACTCGTTGTTTTACGAAAGGCTTCTATCCAGCCGTTATGATGAGTCGGTGCGAAACGAGATTTACACCCTTGAGCCGAAAAAAGAGGTTAAGCCGACGGATATTTTGAAAAGCACCTACATACTGGAGTTTCTGGGGCTGGAGGATAACACGAAATATCACGAAAAAGAACTTGAGCAGGCGATCATTGATAATTTGCAGAAGTTTTTGCTGGAGTTAGGACGAGGGTTTACGTTCGTCGAGCGACAGAAACGATTGGCTATCGGGAGCAAAAATTTTTACATCGATTTGGTGTTTTACAATTATGTATTGAAGTGTTTCGTGTTGATTGACTTGAAAATTGGAGAAATCACGCACCAGGATATCGGTCAAATGCAGATGTACACGAACTATTACAAACGCGAGCTGATGAATGAAGGCGACAACTTTCCGATCGGGTTGGTACTCGGGGCGGAGGCAGATCGGTTGGTCATGGAATACACTTTCCCTGAAAATAATGAACAGATTTTCACGGCAAAATACAAAACCTGCCTACCAACCGAGGAAGAACTGAAACGCGAGCTGAATTTGGAGAAATACAAGCAGTTAACAGATGAATGAAAAGGTCACACAGCGAGTGACCAATTCATTGGTATCGCACAAAACGTTGAAATTAGAGGAGGCAAACCGTTGTATAGAAGCACTAAAAAACATCGGATGCAACGTCACGTTGCCCGCGGAGGCTCCCCGCTTATCCACAATTTCAGTGGATAACTCGGTGAAAAAGTTTCATTAATCCTTTTTTAACAGTTAGATATGGCGGTGCTTAAAATTTAGGCGGAGGAGGAAATTCGATGAGCAAATATTCAGATCACGCAACCATGGGTGGGCAAGTTATCGCTCATCGCATCCGAATGATGAAGCAAAATTGGAATATCATTTGGATTATCGGGCGAGTTTGCTTCCTTTTGAGTTTCATTTTCAGCAGTATGATGCGTTGGAAAATGCAGGATATTTGGAACTATTTGTGCATCTTGAAAGCCGTATACCGAAACAACATGTCATCTCTGCCTTCATCATTATTTAGTAGTTCAATGCTATGGTTTGACGATGGTTCCACAAGATGGATGTCTGATTATTGGATGGCTAAAGATCAAATCTGTTTGGAAGCAAAAAAATTCTTCGAAGCAGGATTATTCAGCGATTTAAAACTCAGCATTTGCATAGGCATCGGCTCAATGATTTTAGCTCTGCTGTTCAACAAATATTTCGGGAAAGCGCTGTCAGACAAGAAAGAAATCATCTCAGGAAAGAGTTATGTCGATGCCAAAACTCTAAAAAAGCAGATCAAAAAGAAAAGCGATATTACTTTGGCTGGAATTCCTTACGTGAAAAACACTGAATCACGCCACACGATTATCACTGGAACAACAGGTTCAGGAAAAACAAACGTATTTCACGAGTTGATTCAGCAAGTCATCGAAAAGGGAGAAAGAGTGATTATTGTTGATACAGTCGGGACTTTCGTTGATTGCTACTTCAATCCTGAACGAGATATTTTGCTGAATCCTTTGGATATGCGGTCTGTTCCATGGAGCTTGATATCTGAATGTTCGAACAATCAGGTAATTCTGAAACAAGTCGCAGAATGTTTCATTAAGTCGAACAATTTCTCAGATTCATTTTGGGACGATGCCGCCAAAATCGTTTTTGTAGATGCCTTAAAAAAGATCATCAAAGAAAACAAAACCGAAGAACAATTATTGAAAATGCTTCAATGTTCGGCATCCGAGTGGCAACGGATGTTAAAAGATACTTGCGGAGCGAGCTTGATGGACAAGGAAGCTGAGAAAATGGCGATCTCTATTCGTGCGACTTTGATTAATGATCTGGACTGCCTACAGTACCTCAAGTTGGACAGAAACAAATCGTCATTCAAAATCAAAAAATGGATAGAATCCGGAAAGGGATTCTTGTTTTTAGCTTGTACTCCTGCTCAAAGAGCCATTGTGAAACCTTTGATTTCAGCGTGGTTAACCATTGCAGCAGAAGCGATGTTGCACATCGTTCCGACCGATAAAAGAACATGGTTTTTTATTGATGAGCTTCACAACTTGCGACGTCTTCCGCGGTTTGAAACCTATTTGGCAGAGGTTCGAAAATTCGGCGGATGTTTCGTTTTGGGAACACAAATGGTTTCGCAATTGGAAGATATTTACTCAACAAAAGTTGCACGAACCATCATCGGACAATGCGGAACAAAAGTTGTGATGAATGTTCCTGAGCCTATCACCGCAAGATATATGGGGGATTTCCTCGGCAAAAAAGAACAGCTGACCGCTCATGAATCCATTTCTTACGGTGCAAACACAATCAGAGACGGAGTGAATCTCTCGCAACACAAAGAAATCAGAGATATTGTATCAACAACCGAAATTATGAATTTAAAAATCGGAGAGGCTTTTGTTCAATTTTCAGGTTTGGAAACCGTTGGAAAAGTACAGTTTGAATATCACGAAGTGGATATCAAATTGAACAAAAAATCCATTCTGATTCACTACGTGAGAACCCACAAAAAGCTTGTATCTGCAAGCTGTATCGGTGGATTTGTTTCAATTTTCGTCCTGTCCGAATTTTTCCTGCACTCGATTCCGCTGGCAACCGCATTCACTTTCATTGCAACTTCAGTGATTTTGTGGCTTATCTCCGACTTCCTGTGGGACAACGCGATAAGCGACGTCAAAATATTCGGAGACATCATTCCATCCGAAGAATATCAAAACAAATATCCCAAATTGTTCGGAAATTACTTAGAAATCGCGAATCTAAAACTTTCTGAAAAGGCTTTTAACTATCCAACCTTTCTGTGGAGTTCAAATGAAGAACTTTACTTTGAAAAAATCTTGGAAGACGTACGAAGGAAAAACATTCCGACACTTGTTTTTGAGGATAAAGACGACTTGCTCAAGAAATTTGCGAAATCCGAAGATAAATTAATTGATTTTGCTTCTGATGAAGGTTTTGGTTGGGATTTCTGCAAAGACTTTAAACGAAATCCTAAAATTTCAGAATATATCAATCTCTGGTCATCAATAGATTGTCGCAACTATTTGGAGTGTTTTAGGAAAAGCAATTTGGATGATACAACGCAATTCTTAGAAGCATTAAGTTGTTTGTCGATAGATGACATAAAACCTACGTTAAAACAAGTTATTAACCCTTTTCCTAGTGACTTAGATCCAATCCGATCAGCTATCGCTAAAGATTTTGATTACCTTTCTGTTATCAAAACTAAATCTAAAAATTTAGCATTATCTAAAAATACAGGAGTGGTTTGGATCCAAAATGCATCTCCAAAACTCAGTAAATTTATCTTAGAAACTGCTCCATCTGACTTTTTATGTATAGTAAAACAGAAAAACAGTCACAGTATTAAACGCGCTAAAACCATCGTGTTAAACTCCAGTTTCAATGAATTCCATATCCGATTTGATGGCTCTTATTTGTCTCTGAACAGCAATGATTCTCAAGTCGCAGAGCTTTTCGGAAAAACATCCATTACGGACATCTCGTTTGCAAAAAACCGCTACACTAACACTAATTATCCTGCTGTTTTAGAAAAAAATCTAAACGACAACATATTTAAACATTACGAAAAAGATGTAATCTGCGCAATTCAGAAACCCATCAGCTAAGCCGGTGGTTCACAGGATGCGAAAAACTCCGCCATTGCGACGGAGCAATTTATTAGTTTTCTTAAATGAGACCTTACTTTACAGCATCTTTCAGTGTTTTTCCAACCTTAAATTTCACGGTCTTCGTGGCTGGAATTTGCATCATCTTTCCCGTCTGAAAGTTGCGTGCCTGCCGTGCTGATCTTGTCTCTACTGAAAATGCTCCAAACCCAGGAATTACAATATCTCCGCCATTCTTTAGCTCCTTCTGAATCGTCTCAATTATCGAATTCAAACAACTTCCGACATCTTTTTGAGACATCCCGCAACATCCCGCGACTTTTTGAATTAACTCTGATTTATCGAGAGTAGCATTGATACTGCAGAGTTTGCAATCGTTCTTTTGTTCCAAATAGTTCTTTTAATTTTGACCTCCACCTCTCCCTAGAGGAAGAGGATTCCTATTGGCAGAATTCTTAACAGAGACTGCCCCAGGCGGGTTCTTGCTTCGCAGCAAGCTTCTTGCTTGCTCCACAAGCTGTCACGG
>CACWKL010000009.1 GCA_902761495.1 uncultured Pseudomonadota bacterium | reverse complement strand
CGTCGTGCGGGCGCAACCGTGTAATACCTGTCCCATAATTCCTCCTTTTCTTTCGATTCTAACTTGTATTCTCCATCCCTACAATGTGGGACGAAACAGTTAATGCCGATGGGAGTAGTAGAATACTATGGATATGATAACTTTATCCAACGTTTATTACAGATGTTGAGACAGCAGTAAAAACAACCAAAATAATTAACAATTACTGTTGAATCCTAATTTATCCAGCCCCGTCTTTCGGGGCGCTTTTTCTGTCTGCTCCATCCATTATTCTCAAAATTCCCTTCGAAAATTCTTGACATTTTGAATGAAAAGAGTTATAGATGATAACGTGCGTGGCGATGGTGTCGCGTGCCGGAGTCGGATGCCTATGGTAGGGTTCGGTCCGTTTGGTGAGTGAAGTGCCTTTTGGGTTTCACAGTTACGATTTGCCTTAAGAAAGGGGATTATTATGTCTAAAGTTATTGGTATTGATTTAGGAACAACCAACTCATGTGTCGCGATTATGGATGGTACGAATCCGCGCGTTATTGAAAACGCGGAAGGGGTCAGGACTACGCCGTCTGTGGTGGCTTTTACCGACAATGGAGAAAAATTGGTCGGACAAGCAGCGAAGCGTCAAGCTGTTACTAACTTTAAAAACACATTTTATGCAATTAAAAGATTAATCGGAAGAAGAGCGAACGACGAATATTTGAAGAAATATCATCCGGCCTACGAGATTGTGTCGGCGGATAACGGAGATGCTTGGGTTTCTTCCCGTGGTAAGAAATACAGTCCGAGCCAGATCAGTGCATTCACCCTTCAAAAAATGAAGGAATCTGCTGAGAGCTTCTTGGGTGAAAAAGTTACGGAGGCCGTTATTACCGTTCCGGCTTACTTCAACGATGCTCAGAGACAGGCGACAAGAGATGCTGGAAAGATCGCAGGTTTGGATGTCTTGAGAATTATCAACGAGCCGACGGCGGCAGCTTTGGCTTACGGTTTGGACAAAAAAGGTTCGGGAATGATCGCGGTTTACGACCTCGGAGGTGGAACTTTCGATGTATCTATTCTTGAGATTGGCGACGGGGTATTCGAGGTTAAGGCGACCAACGGTGATACATTCCTCGGCGGTGAAGACTTCGATAAGAGAATCATTGATTTCTTGGCGGAAGAGTTTAAGCGCGATAATAACATCGATTTGAGAAACGACAGCATGGCTCTTCAGAGATTGAAGGAAGCTGCTGAAAAAGCGAAGATCGAACTTTCCAGCGCGATGGAAACTGACATTAACCTTCCGTTTATCACAGCAGATGCAACAGGTCCAAAGCACTTGACGGTAAAATTAACAAGAGCGAAGTTGGAGTCCTTGGTTGACGATATCATCAAGAAGACTCTCGAGCCGTGTCGCAAAGCATTGCAGGATGCCGGAATTTCCGCAAGCGACATCAAAGAAGTCGTTTTGGTCGGTGGTATGACTCGTATGCCGAAAGTCGTGGAATGCGTGAAAGAATTCTTCGGAAAAGAGCCGCACAAGGGAGTTAACCCGGACGAAGTCGTAGCTGTCGGAGCTGCGATTCAGGGCGGAGTGTTAAAGGGCGACGTGAAAGACGTTCTGTTGCTTGATGTTACTCCGTTGTCCCTCGGAATTGAGACTCTCGGTGGAGTGTTTACTCGATTGATTGATCGAAATACGACCATTCCGACGAAAAAGAGTCAGATTTTCTCGACAGCGCAGGATAATCAAAGTGGTGTTACGATCAGAGTTTTCCAGGGAGAAAGAGAGATCGCAGCAAACAACAAGCTTCTCGGACAGTTCGATTTGCAAGATATACCTCCGGCACCGCGCGGAGTACCGCAGATCGAAGTTACATTTGATATAGATGCCAACGGAATCGTTCATGTTTCGGCGAAAGATAAAGCGACGAACAAGGAGCAGTCCATTAGCATCAAAGCATCTGGCGGATTGAGCGATGATGAAATCAATCAAATGGTAAAAGATGCGGAAGCTCATGCTGATGAAGACAAGAAGCGTCGTGATTTAATCCAACAGCGCAACGCTGCTCAGGAAATGATCAACGGAGCTAACAAAATGCTGTCCGAGAACGGTGACAAGATTTCCGAAGAGTTGAAAAACGAGATCAAAACAGAAACCGAAAATGTTCAGAAGGTTTTGGAGAGCGAGAACACCGAAGAGATCAAGCAGGCGTCCGACAAGTTGATGCAAGTCATGATGAAAGCCGGCGAGTTGATCTACAAAGCGACTCAGCAGGCTCAACCTAGTGCAGATGCAGCAGCGGGTGCTCAGGCGGAAGCTCCAAAAGACGACAATGTTGTCGATGCTGACTATGAAGTAAAAGACGAAGGGAAATAATCTCCTGTTTCTAAGAGGCGTATGTTTGTACATGCGCCTTTTTTCTATTTAAAGGATTTATCATGGATTACTATCAAACTTTGGGATTAACCAAGAGCGCATCTGCGGATGAGATAAAGAAAGCTTATCGAAAATTAGCGATGAAATATCACCCGGATCGCAACAAGGGAGATAAAAAGGCTGAAGAAAAGTTCAAAGAAGTCAATGAGGCCTATGAAACTCTGAAAGATTCTCAGAAAAAAGCTGCTTACGATCGTTATGGACACGACGCTTACAAAAATGCGGCCAGCGGAGGAGGATTCAATCCTGGAGCAGGTGGCGGATTCAGCGGATTCTCGAACGGATTCGGATTTGATTTCGGCGGGGACGCATCAGGATTTTCAGATATCTTCGAGGATTTCTTCGGGGGTGCGATGGGTGGCGGAGCACGTACCGGCAGAGCTGAAATGCGAGGTAATGATTTGCGTTATGACGCAACTATCACCTTGGAAGAAGCTTTCCACGGAAAAGATATCGAGTTGAGTATGCGCGCCCATGTGAAATGCGATGAATGTAAAGGTACGGGATCCGAAGGCGGAGCAAAACCGAAAACTTGTCCGTCGTGTCGCGGAACGGGTCGTATGAGATTTGCTCAGGGATTCTTTACCGTCGAAAGAACATGTTCGGCGTGTAACGGAACAGGGCACATCATTGAAAAATCCTGCAATAAATGTCGTGGAGCAGGTCGAGTCAGCACAACAAAGAATATTAAAGTTTCGATCCCGGCCGGAATTGAAAACGGCGCGAGAATCAGACTTTCAGGAGAAGGCGAAGCTGGAATCAGAGGAGGTCGCAACGGAGATTTGTACATATTCGTGACGGTAAAATCTCATAAATTGTTCACTCGAGAAAGAAATGCGATTCATTGCGAAGTACCTGTTTCAATCGTCACAGCGGCATTAGGCGGAGAGGTCGAAGTTCCGACAATCGACGGAAAGAAAGCTATTGTGAAAGTGCCAGCCGGAACTCAATCAGGTCAGATTCTTAAATTGCGCGGAAAAGGAATGACGGTAGTTCGCAGTTCATCACGCGGAGATATGTTCGTTCACGTCAATGTTGAAACTCCAGTCAATCTGACAGATCACCAAAAAGAATTGCTGCGAGAATTCGATAAAGATCACAAATCTCATCCGAAATCCGAAGGCTTCTTCGCAAAAGTTAAGGAATTCTGGCAAGAGTTGTGACTAAGTATTCGGAGAGTTTTTGAGTTTTTGATATTAAAAGACAAAATTTGAGAAGTTTTTGCAATTTATTAGTACTTTTTTTTGTGTTATCCTCACAATTATATGATTAAGAGGAGTTAATTATGAAAAAATTGCTTTTGTTGTCCCTTGTGTTGGGATTTTCTGCACAAGCTGAAGATGGTCATGTTGATTTGCAAAAATCGTGGTGGTTCTACGGAGGAGCCGATTTAGTAAGTTCATGGACCAGCTCAGATTTTCATATGGATTATGATTATGATTATAATGCAGCTACTGCAGATCCGGAGACGAGACCATATGCTAATAACAAAAAGAATAATATAGGAAGAGTCGGAGTTGGACTGTTTGCGGGAGCGAGAAAAAATTTTCAAAATAGTTACTTTTTAGCTGGAGAAGTGAGCTATATCTTTAGTGATGCTCATCACAAACATGACTTTCCTGAATCAGAAGATGCAGAACGATTCTATAACGTTACTGCCCCAGATAGGATTTCGTATATAGATATCAAACATGGAAATGAGTTAGGGCTGTCATTTAGATTTGGAAAAGAGTTTAAGAGTTGCGGGATTTATGGGATCTTAGGAATGACAACGAAAGACGTAGAAATCAGATATGGAACAGATGCAAGCCATATAGATATTAATGATGAATTTGAAGTTAGTCCGAAGAAGCGAGCCTATGGAGCAGTGTTTGGTTTAGGTGTATCAAAAAACATTAATGAAAGAACTTCTTTTGCCTTTGAGTATAAGTACAAAACTTACGGATCAGCGAAAAAGAGTGTGGATTGCCGAGAAGCAAGTAGAAAGATGAACTGGGGACGTGATCATGATAACTCGGACAGAAACTTCAAAGTTCGTTCCGACAAACATGAATTGGCTCTCAGATTTATAATAAACGTTTAATATGCTTTATTTTGTGGACGGGTTTTTGGAAATTCGTCCCTTCTTTTTTCTAATTTCAACCTTTCGAATGGCCGATCTAATAAATCACCTTCGACAAGGATCACAGAGCCCATCCGAAATCCGAAGGTTTTTTCGCGAAAGTTAAGGAATTCTGGCACGAGTTGTGAGTGGCTGTCGGCAGGGTTTTCGAGAGAATTTCCAGATCTTGATTTTTTGAAGAATGTCTATAGATAATAGAAGCGTATTAATAGAAGGGAAGATTAATGAAGTACTTTGATTCAATAATTAACAAGGATCGTTGGCGCAAGATAATCAAAAAGTTTATTAATATCCTTTTCAGATATGCTTCTCTCTCAGGTGACGTCGATACATTACAAGGATTGGTTGGTCATGGTGCGGATATCAACGGAACAAATAAACACGGAGTTACTCCCTTATTGTTAGCGATAAAAAATGGTCACTTGAGGGCAGTGGAATGTCTTGTAGCAAATGGTGCAGACGTTAATAAATCCAGAAACGATAGCACTACTCCTTTATTATTGGCTACTCAGGAAGGCGATGAGGATATTATAAAATATTTGGTTGATCACGGCGCAGATATCAATAAGCCGAACAATAACAAACAGACCGCTTTATATATAGCGGCGCGGGATGGTTATGTTGATATTGTTGCGTATTTGGTGGAACACGGCGCCGAAGTTGATAAATCAGCAAGTGATGGGACTACTCCTCTGTTAGAAGCGGCGCAAAACGGTCGTGAAAATATCGTTGAGTATTTGGTTGATCACGGTGCGGATATCAACAAAGAAAACATGAACGGGAACACTCCATTATCTATAGCGAAAAAAGAAGGATATGGGGATATTGTCGAATATTTGAGTAAATCCGTGTAAAATACTGCGTGCGGAGGTTCTTTGTGAAAATCAACTTGATCAAAGCGACAGAAAAAGACGCTGAGTTGATCCATCGGATGCAGGTGGAATCTTTTCACGAGATTTATCTGAGATACAGAGATAATGAAACTAATCCCGTCAATGAATCCGTCGAAAAGATCCTCCAAAAACTCAAACGACCCGATTCACACTTGTATTTAATAAAATTTGAAAATAATTTTGTTGGTGGCGTCAGGATTGTCGTAAAAAATGATCATAAAAATTTCCCCGCTGTTCATTTTGCCTCAATATCGCAACAAGGGAATCGCTCAGGCAACAATGTCCAAACTCGAAGAGATTTTTGGAGCAAAAAATTGGGAATTGGAAACAATTTCGGCGAAAAAAATCAACCAGCATTTGTACGAAAAAATGGGCTATCGTTTGGACGAAAAAACCACGGTTATAAACGATAGACTTACTCTTGTTTTTTATAGAAAATAATAAAGTTTTGGCACAAATTGTGACCGAAAATTGGTATAACTTTTAGTAAAATTCTTAAGCATTAATATTTGAAAATATTTTTTGATTATACTATGAAATTATATTGACTTTTACGCAACACCTGATAGCATTTCTCTGTTAGTGTGGTTTTGTGTTTTAAATTGAGTGGGTCTGTGTAAATTGAGGAATTAACATAGGAGTTGGTATTTTCCGTCAGCGTTTGACCGAGGTGCTTATGCTTAATTTATAGATACTTAACGGTTTGAATATGAAAGGAAAACGTGTAATGAGGAAAATTTTGGTTGTTTCGAGTGTTTTGTTTTCGTCGGCAAATGTGCTGGGCGTGAGTCTTAATGGGTCAAATAATACGAATGAACGAAACTTGGCACTCGCTTCAGTGGATGATCAACAACTTACCGATACAGCAAGTATAGAGACAGATTCCAGTGACTTAAATCGCGAGAAAAAAATACAAGAAGATTTTTCTAAATTGCTGATTGCAATAAGAGAAGGTAAGTTGGAGGAGATTGAGGAAATAATTGGGTATTCGGATGCATCAACGCCCCATGTTTCGAATATTAAGTTAGTTAATCTTGTCGACAATGATGGAAATACTCCGTTGCTTTGGGCTGCACGAAAAGGAGATACCGAAATCGCGAAATATCTGGTAGAACACGATGCTGATGTTAATCAAGCAAATCGCAAGGGGCATACTCCGTTGTTTTTTGCTGTATTAAGAGGAAATATCAAGCTCGTGGAATATCTAGTGACAAATGGTTCAAATGTTAATCAAGAAGATGAAGATGGGGATACTCCATTGTGTTGGGCTGTAGAAGAAGAAAGTTCAGCTATCGTAAAATATCTGGCAGAACACGGTGCTGATATTAATAAAAAAGATGAAGATGGAGATACTCTGTTGTGGTCGGCTATAGGAATAAACAATACCGAAATCATAAAACATTTGGTAGAACACGGCGCCAATGTTGATATAGGAGATAGTAGAGGAAAGCCTCCATTGATTGGAGCTATAGCCAAAGGAAATTTAGAAATCGTAAAATGTCTGGTAGAACACGGCGCTAATGTTAATCAACCAACTAAGAGTGGATTGACTCCGTTGAAGGGTGCTAAGGCTATAGCCAGAGGAAATTTAGAAATCATAAAATATCTGGAAGAACACGGCGCTAAGGAATAAAGGATCCCCGCCGCAAGCGGCGGAGTATTATACCCTTAGAGATTAAAGCGTCATCATCTGGCAGTAACTTGCGGATAAAACTAATCAGAAGGCGGGAGTGAGCGATCTTTCGCTTTGGTCCTTTCTCGAAAAAGTAGCAATGTCCGAACTATAGAAGATTTTCGGAACAAAAAATAGGAAATTGGAAACAATTTCGAAGGAGTTTTAGCAAGAGTTAGGGACAGCTGTTCATAAAATTTCCAAACTTAAAGATTTTAAAATTTCGCAAGATCAGATATACTTGCGCGTTGCGAAAGTGTTTCAGACAAAAGAGGAGAAGGAACAATGAAAATGGCTTTTGTTATCTCTATGCTGTATTTAGCAATAAGCGCATTTGGAGTAAATCCTTTTCCATCAGAGAGACGGAACTCACAAAAAACGGAACGAAAAAAAGAAATAACAAAGAATTGTTTGGCCCAGAATGTTCACAATATGAGCTTTGATGAAGCGCTGAAAAAAGGAGAAAATTTCGCTAAGGAATATTTGTATGCATGGGGTGCATCTATAAGTTTTACTCGTCAGGACAGAGATGCGAATTTAAGGATTCTTTGCGAAAAAATAGGAAGTTTCTTGCTGATTACCGCATTAAAACAAGAGAACTATAAAATAGTAGATTTCCTGAAAGATCATGGAGCTGATATGGATAAAATACGTTGCTGCATGCTTTCGTCTGATGAAGAAATATAATGATTTTTCGCAGAGTTATGTTTCAATGGTTACAGCAGCAGCTTCGTGTGGAGGGATCGCATTTCGGAAACAACAAAATATGTCGGATTTAAAGTCTCGCGACAGTTGCGTACGAATACATAAATGTGTTACAAACAGATTTTGAGGAATAAATGAGGAAAGTATTACATCTATTGTCGCTGTGTTTTTTGTTTTCTCAAGATATATTGGCGTGTCACAGTGAGATGCCCGAAAAAATATATGTCATTTCTCTAAACGGAACTTCGGAGAGATTAGAATTTATAAAAAATCAGCTTGACAGGTTCGGATTTAAACACGTAAATTTTCACAGCACAGACAAAAATTATTTTTCAAATCATAGAGCCGTTTGGCAGGATCTCATCAAAAATAATTATAAAAATGCGATAATTTTTGAAGATGGTGTGGAGTTTCATGATAATTTTAAAGAAAATATAGCGAAAGTCATAAAAAACTTACCCGACGACTTTGATGTTTTTTTCCTTGATATAGGTAAGAACAAACCACAAGCCGAAAAAACTTATTTCGTATCCGCTGAATTTTGGTTAAACGGATTTTTAAACACTCCGTCGCCATATTACGCAAAATTAGAAAGGACAAGACAAATTTGGGGATCACATGCTTATTGCGTAAATTTAAAATCAGCAGAAAAACTGTTAAAATTAACCGAGAAAACAGATGTTCCCGTCGACGTAGCAATAATAGACCACGCAAACAGCCTCAATTTGTATGTTTCAAAAATAAAATTGGTATCAAGAAATCTTTTTGATTCGGAAATTGCAAAATTAGGACGGTAAAAATGAAAAAAGCAGCATTAATTTTATGTTCGTTGTTATGCGCTTGTCTTAGTGATAAAAGCAACGATACATTAGAAAATATAAAAACATATGTGATCAGTTTAGATCGAACTCCTGAGCGATTCGCTTTCGTAAAAAAACAGCTAGATGAGCAAAATATAAAATGCGAGAAATTTAAGGCCATAGACGGATACGAATTGGATTTTCAAAACACAAAAACAGGAGAATTTCTTACAGAGGAAAAAAGGAAGGATTTTTACAAATATTCTTGGAAAAACAGGCCCGAAACATATAACGTCGTTGTGCACGGACGTCCATTAATGAAAATTTTCGTTGGGAAAAGACGATTTTCTCTGGGAGAGACTGGTGTCGCCTGCAGCCATCGCGAAATTTGGAAAGAAATGATCAGAAATAATTACGATAAAGTCATGGTTTTCGAAGACGATGTCATCTTCGATAAAGATTTCAAGAAAAACCTGTCGGAATATATTGCGGATCTCCCGAATGATTGGGACATCGCTTTTCTCGGTGTGGGACGCAGGCACAACAAATACGGACATTTCGTTTGCGTGGGAGAAATTTTCAGAGATATCGATAATGTCGAAAATCATCCTCTCGTCGCGAAAATCCAACCGACTAACCTTGTTTACGGAATGTTCGGTTATATAATCAATCAAAAAGGCGCAAAAAAACTTCTCGAACTAAGCGACTTTTCTGAATATCCGATCGACGATATAGTCTTCCAGCAAGGCGGTATAAATACAGGAAAAGTAAAAGGATACGTCGCCATGAAAAAAATGTTAGAGCCAAAACAAAACGACTCGGAAATAAAAAGAATGGGAAGAAGTTATTAAAATTTGCGTAGCTTACGAGTTGTTTCTTTCCATGAATTTTAACTTATTCTCCGGAAAAAGAGATCAAAAGGTTAAAATTTAGTTAATTTTAAATTGCTGTCCGCCCCTCACTCTCCACCCTGGGCATGGTAGCACGGAAAGATTGATAAATTGTTAAACTAACCTTTTGTTAACTATTTGAAAAACGCCCGCCCCGCAGCTCCCATCCTCGGGATTATAGCGTCAAAAAGTTAAAATTCCCTTGATTCCAACCGAAAGAGAACAAAAACAGTTGAAACTCTCTTGATTGAGAAGGCAAAAAAGAGGAAGTTTTCAACTTAACTACTCACAATACAAAACCTGCATATCGTAGGCCGGCTCGACGTTGGACGGCAGGAATTTTATCAGGCTGTCGTAGTCCATAGACGTGTCCATATGGGTAAGGTAGGTTTTTTTCGGATGCAATTTGTCTACCCAGCGCAGCACCAGCTCCAAATTTGCATGGGTCGGTCTTTTTTCGTCGCTGTTCAGGCAATCGACGATCCAAATATCGAGATTTTCCAGCACAGAGAAGTCGGAAAATTCTGTGACATCCGTACAATAGGCGAAATTCCCGACGCGAAACCCGAGCGATTTTGAAAATCCGTGGTCCTGTTCAAAACAAACACCTGAAATGTTTTTTATTGAGAATTTTCCGAAAGAAATTTCGTTTGCGTGCAAATAAGAATCGTAAATGTCATGAGAATTATGCTCAAATAAATACGAAAAATTTTGGTAGAGCTCCGCAAGAGTGTCGGCGGTCGCAAAAATATCTAGCGATTTATTCATTTTCAAATATAAAGGACGCAGCTCATTGATTCCGTTGGTATGGTCAAAATGGGCATGGGTAAACAAAATTGCATCAACATCTTGGTTTTCGAAACGCAGCAATTGTTCTCGAAGATCAGGCGATGCATCCACCAGCAACACGGTTTCCTTCTCTTCAATTATGATAGAAGACCGAGTTCGCCGATTTTTCGGATTTTTCGGATCGCATACCCCCCATCCGTATTTTAACGCCGGCACTCCCAAAGATGATCCACAACCCAAAATTGTAATTTTCATTTCAAAATCTCCGAAATTCTGAAAAACTTACGAAATTTTAACAATTAGTCGCTACAATGTAAAAAGAGATAGATTATGAGATATTTATTTTTATTGCTGCAGCTGTTTTTTATTTCTTCCGTGGCGGAATTATTTGCCGACCCGCCGACCTTTGCATCGTCCATGATAAATAATTTCCTCAGTAACAGGACTTTGACCAATGATTCTCCAAGCGGTAATCAGTTCGGAAATTACGACCAAAACAGAATTTACAATACATTCCAAGTTTCCAACGACCCCGGAAGAACTTACAATAGAGGTAATCAGTTCGGAAATTACGATCAAAACAGAATGTACAATGCATTCCAAGTTTCCGGCGACCCCGGCAATAACGGCGACGTTTTAGCCCCTGTTCAGCCAAGCAATACAGATTATGATAGAATTTTTCAATCGGCGGAGAATTATATTAAAAATGGAGGAGAATTGGACCCCAAGTTGTTTTTGGATGAAAATCTTGATAGCGAAGCAATGTCCGCAAGCGATGCCGAAAACAGCTCTACTTTAAAAAGATTACTTCAACGATATCAGAATCTCACTAATAATCCAGAAATACAAAGAGACGCAGAGGAAAATTCTCCTGAGGCCCAACTTCAAGAATTAAAAAAAATCAGAGAAGATTTACAAATTACGGTATACAATCTCTACAGAATGTTGGTAAACGATCCGTCCATTCTCAATGATGAACCATTAAAAGATACCATCGTTCCACTTCGCAACAAGGAAAAAGAAAAAATCAATAAGCGTGTCGGAAATCTTAATTTTCTGCTCGACGCTTTAAACCTTATGATCCGACACCTGAAGTATCCGAATCTGTATTTCAAAAGCAAAGAATCAATGCCTTTTGGAGATATTTGGGGAACTTCGATTGGCGGCAATGAACCAACTATTACGGTAGCAACAATGCAAAATAGTAATTCCGCTCCCGAAAATAATGATGCACAAAATACAGGAAGTGCCACAAATTCAGATTCGAATAATAATGATGCGCAAAATACAGAGAATGAAGAAAACGAAAACAACGAATCTGAGCAAAACAACAATTCTGAAGCAGATGCTAATAACAATAATGCAGAAAATCAACCGCCCGAGGCGAATGACGCAGTTCAAAATGACGATGACGAAGAAGATGGCGCTGATGAAGCTGTCCGGCCATCAAATGACAGAATATCAAACGACGATGATGGGATCGGCATGGGCGGCATTATAGGAGGAGTGGTTGGAGTAGGAGGAATAGGAGCAGCCCTTATGCTGAATTCCGACCCAATTGAGCCCGAATATGATAAAGATTTTTACAGACAACCGACCAAAAAACAAGCGGTCGAAGATGAAGTAAAAAATCCGGCCACCGACAGTCAACCCGCTGCACAAGAAGCCAAAGAACAAGCTGTGCAAGAGGAAAATAATCAGGGGGATGAAGAAGAAAATGATTCCGAAGACAGTTCTTCCGACGAGAAAACTGAAGTCTCTAAAAAAGACTCTGCTGCTACCGATTCCGACAATGAAAGTATTGCCGATAGCGGTTATGACTCCGATTCGGAGGATACGGAGGCGGACGAAGACGAGGAGATTTCCGAACAATCAAAAACGTCAGCCCGTACAGCTCAGACCTCTCAATCCAAGCGAACTAATCAACAGATGCGACAAATCTCCGGCAAACAGTCGGTTCAGAGGAATTCCGCTTCGGCATCGCGACAAAATTTTGAGCAAACCAACGAATTCGAAACATTCGGAGAAAATTCAGGAATTTCAGGTAAAGACTCCGCCCGAGTTTACGCTTCGGATAGTTCCGTCGAGGATTACATTCATGACTCGGACGTCGAAGATTACATTTATGGCTCAGGTAGTTCCGTAGAAGATTACATTCGCAGCGAGACAGACCCTTATTGGAACGAAAGCGATCAATATTCGACATCATCGGTAGGTCTTTATAATGGATATCAACTGGTTCCGACAAACAGTGATCGACTTCGCAGATACAAATCGCTGGACGATGAACTGCTTCATGCTGATGAATTTTAGGAGGATAGAATGAAAAGAGTTTGCATGCTGATTTTCGGATTAACAATTTTGGGCTTGACCTCCTCCGGCGCGAACGCCGACTCGTACTACGGAAACTACGATTCAAGCAGATCTTACAACGGATATTATGACAGCGACAGAAATCGTGATTCTCGCGGATATTTTGACAACAGCAGTTACGAACCACACGGAAGTTATAACGCTTCTCAAGTTTACGGAAAAACTTACGATAATAACGACAGCATAGCTTCATTGCAGTTACGTGCATACGATTCAAACTACCGTGGTCAAAACAATGATTTCTATGACGAACGCAGAAATTTCGAAAGGAACCGTGATTCTCGCGGATATTTTGACAACAGCAGTTACGAACCACACGGAAGTTATAACTACGGAAAAACTTACGATAATAACGACAGCATAGCTTCATTGCAGTTACGTGCATACGATCCAAACTACCGTGATCAAAACAATGATTTCTATGACGAACGCAGAAATTTCGAAATGTATCGTGAAGATCAAGAACGACAAAGGCGAGAGGCAGAAGCAAAAAATCAGAGGCAATATGGAATGTTTCTAAGAGATCAAGAACAAAGGAGGCTCGAAAATGAGGCAGCTATGCGAGAAAATCAGAGACAGTTTGAAGAGTGGAAATCTGCTCAAGAACGAGAAAGACTCAATCAAATGGAAAATTTGGGAAAACAATTTGAAATATTTTTAAAAAGTCAGGAACAAAATGGTTTACCCCTCAGCCCGGAGCAACAGAGAGAAAGAAAAATCCAGCAAATGCAATTAATTAACTCTATACAGGAAAAAATTCGGAATGAAGAATTGCGCCAGCGCGAAGAAAAAGAAAGAGAACTGGAAAAAATCAATCGAATTATTCCGTTAAAATGGCATACCAAGAGAAAAATTGAGTTTTTGGTCGATCAGCTTTCAGAAATCAATTCACGCACGAAAAATTTAATCCAAAATATGCAGGATCACGGTATTTCAAATGATCCAAATTTGGAATTCGTACAAAGGTCAATTGAATTCTGTTGCAAAGGAATCCAAAACTTTTTGCTCAACGGTATGCAAGAATCACCCGAAAGAAGCATTTCATCGAGAATAAATACAATTTATGATAACAAAACTTTGACGAATGATGAGGACGACCTTTTTCGCAGACAGGCAATATCTCGGAATTCGCAGTATAACAGAACGAATACGCAAGAATTACCGGAAAAAAGAGTTTCCAGATCGTTTGTTCCTCAGGCAACTCCAGCTGCTTAATAATTTCTTTTTCGTTGATTCGTTTGGGGTAATGCGTGTCGACTTATCGGTTTTTTTATCCATATTTTCGTTTTTGATTCGCCCGATTTTAAATCGAAACATTCTCGATATGTTTCGGAAAGCACCAATCCGCTACCAAAATCACGTCGAAACTAAGGTCGCAATTCAGATATTTCGGATTGTTTTTCAAGAAGAATTGAGATACGTTGCGAATTCTGCGCAACTGTTGCGTGGTAATCGCGATTTGGCATTTTTCCTCACTTTTGCGGGTTTTAACCTCGACAAACGAGATTTTGTTGCTGCGTTTCGCGATGATGTCGATTTCTCCGCCACTCAATTTATACCGATGTTCCAATATGCGATATCCTTTGCACCACAACAAGATTGTCGCGACGAATTCTCCGAAATATCCCCGAAACTCAGTTTTGCGCATTTTTAAAATCTTCTTTCATCAAAGCCACCTTAAAATTTACAAATTTGTTAACATTGAAAAATAAAACTTATCAGCCCCGCAACCGCCATCCTAAAGACCTTAGCGCAAAAAGACTAAAAAAAACTTAATTCCGGATCTCGTATCTCACGGCACGGACGCCAACTTGGAGAAAAATTACGGAATTACTCCTTTAGAGAGAGCCAAAAACCACTAAAAAGCATAAATTCGCATATAAAACGTGCAATATCACAAAAATCACGGAGAATTATTTTATTATCCGACATCAAGCCGGACACTCCGCACGTTCGTCATGTTTTACTCTAAAAATACTCCGTCAACAGGAATTGGCATCCTTGTTTTTCCCTTTTTCATTATTCGACTTTCGCAAAAGGTGAAATATTTGATTACGAAATTTTTTTCAGAAAAATTTGAAAATACCCGATGTAGTTACAGCATATGTGATAAGCGGAAAAAGCAAAAAAAATTGCCGGAGCGAACCACCGAACAATCGAGGGCTTTATCGCGATAATTTCCGCTGCATTTTCTCGACAAAAAGTTACAAACTTTCCTTTGCGACTCGTTATAGCTTCGTATATTTTGCGCAGGACTGCAAAAACAGTTATCACAAATATCCAGCTTGCAAATCCACCAAGCAACGCATTTATTTCCGTTAAAATTCCCGAGCAATGATTATGAGTCATGCGATAATGCCTGAGCCACAGCGCTCCTCCAAAAGCATCCACGTAAAATAACAAACATATTGAAGCAAAAATCGGCGCGATGGGCTGACTTCCGAGAATATGCCGTTTTCTTCTTAACCACCTGAAATATAAACTATTTCCGAATATTCCATGCATTGTCATATAAACCAGTATGACAGCGAAAAATACATAAAGTATCGGGGAAGTGAGGAAATTTTTGCACTGAATTTCCAAAATGAACGGATCATAAATTCCAAAAACGATGAGACACAGAAGTATGACGGAAACAACGCAGTACCCCGGCATTTTTCGGTAGGCCAACCAAACGGGTCCGAACAAAAATGCGCTCCAATTCCAAGAAAATTTACTTTTCTGAACCTTTTCGAATTCCGCAAGATAAAAACTGACCGAAAAATCTTCTATAAAATCGAAAATTTTGTCCTTAATATTCATTATATCTACGCTATTCGACAATGAATTATATAATGATTATCTGCTTTATGCCAGTTCCATTCACCCAAGCAATCTCCGCCAGTGCATATATCATCGGAGCCTAAAAATATCGAGTGTGCTTTACTCTGCTAGCACCGACACGCAGTCATCTGAAAACGAACACACGCCGCCACCGATTTCGGTTTGGAATTTTTCTCCGTCATTTTTGAAAACGATCAGCCGCCCGCGTTGCAAATTCGTGACGATCGAAATGTGATGAGGAAGGACTGTCATCTCGCCGTTCTGCGCCGGGACAGTCACTTTCGCCGCCTCGCCCTCGTACACAACTTCTTCCGATTTGAAAATTTTGACTTGCATTTATTTTCTCCATCCACTTTCGAACTTAATTCACACTTAACATTCTGGGTATACGATACAGGCTTCCACGTCTTGAACATATACTCGACAACATCTCTATAATCGCCAAAAATTTTCGGTTTCCGCGGCGGAATGACATAGCTCGGAATGTTCTTACAACAGTAATAGCTGTAAACTATCGGTCCCCACGCTAAGGGTACATAAAAAGAAATGTCGTTATAGAGATTAATCTGTGGCGGCGAACTACGGAATACTCCAGCCATAAATCTCTACGCCTCTTTTTTCGCTTTCTCGAATGCTTCTTCGATTGTTCCGACCATGTAGAAAGCAGACTCAGGTAACTGGTCGCATTCTCCAGCGATAATTGCTCTGAATCCCTTGATAGTGTCGGCGAGATCAACGAACTTTCCTTTCAATCCGGTGAATACTTCCGCGACGTGGAACGGCTGCGACAAGAATCTTTGAATCTTTCTAGCACGTGCGACGACCAACTTGTCTTCTTCCGACAGCTCATCCATTCCCATAATCGCAATAATATCCTGCAGCGATTTATAGGTTTGCAAAATACGCTGAACTTCTCGAGCAACTCGATAATGCTCTTCTCCGACAATCAACGGAGATAACATGCGCGAAGTCGAATCCAACGGATCGACCGCAGGATAAATTCCTAACTCGGAGATCTTTCTGTTCAAAACAGTTGTTGCGTCCAAATGCGAGAAAGATGTTGCCGGAGCAGGGTCCGTCAAGTCGTCCGCCGGAACGTAAATCGCCTGAACCGAAGTAATCGATCCCTTCACGGTGCTGGTAATTCGCTCCTGCAGCTCTCCCATGTCAGTCGCCAAAGTCGGCTGATATCCGACCGCTGACGGAGTACGTCCCAGCAGTGCCGAAACCTCCGATCCCGCCTGCGTAAATCTGAAAATATTGTCGATGAACAACAGCACATCTTGATGCTCGACGTCACGGAAATATTCCGCCAAAGTCAGCCCCGTAAGTGCGACACGAGCTCTTGCTCCGGGAGGCTCATTCATCTGTCCGTAGACAAGTGCGGCCTTGGATTTATCGCCCTTCGGATCGATAACTCCCGACTCGATCATCTCGTGGTACAGGTCGTTTCCCTCACGCGTACGCTCTCCGACACCCGCAAAAACCGAAAATCCTCCGTGGGCCTTTGCGATATTGTTGATAAGCTCCTCGATCAGAACGGTTTTTCCGACTCCGGCACCTCCGAATAAACCGATTTTTCCACCTTTCGCATAAGGAGCAAGCAGATCGACGACTTTAATTCCCGTAACCAAAATTTCAGACTCGGTCGACTGATCGACGAATTCAGGCGCTCCGCGATGAATAGGGTATTTCGTGTCGGAATTTATCGGACCGCGCTCGTCGACAGGCTCTCCGATAACGTTGATGATACGCCCGAGCATCTGCCGACCGACAGGAACCTCAATCATACGACCCGTATCGATGACTTCCTGACCGCGAAACAACCCGTCGGTGACGTCCATGGCGATGGTACGGACGGCGTTCTCTCCCAGCTGCTGCGCAACCTCGAGAATCAGCTTTTTGTTGCCGTTCATTACCTCAAGAGCGTTCAAAATATCGGGAACTTTGTTGGGAAACACAACATCCACAACGACTCCCAAAATCTGCGAAATATACCCTTTATTCTGTTTCATATTCTTACCCTCATTCCGAAGTTTTATTCATAATTCTAATCATTCGCAATCGCGTCCGCACCGGCCACAACCTCCGTCAGCTCCTGCGTAATGCCGTACTGACGCATGCGGTTGTACCTTATCGTAAGATCTCCCAGCATCTCGTCGGCATTACGCGTTGCGTTATCCATTGATCTCATACGCGAACTCTGCTCGCTCGCCATACTTTCCAAAGCCGCCTGATAAATCTGAATTCCCAAGTTGTAGGGCAGCAGATTTTCCAGCACTTCATCCGCGCTCGGCTCAAAAATGGTCTCAGTGACGTCGTTGTTTTCCTCTCGCTTGAGCGGAATCAGACTTTCCTCGCCGACGGTCATCCTCATAGCCGAATAGTAGTGAGTGAAAACGAGAGAGATCCTGTCGACCGCCTCTTTACGAAACTCTTCGATCACCCGAGCCGCAAGATTGCGCGAGTTCTCAAGAATTTCGCCTTTATAAAAATCAGCCACCAATTCCAAAGATTCCTTCTCCGACAGCGCATGTCTCAGCATCTGGTACAATTTATTTCCGACGCACAGAATTTCAACTTTGACACCTGCCGCACGACGTTCCGCGACAATTTCCCTCAGTTTTTTACTCAGCAAATAGTTGAAATTTCCGCAAAATCCCTTGTCGGACGCAAAGGCGATCAAAACCTCGCTTTTCACTGACTCTCGGCCGTCAAACAGCTCGTAACTCTTTGCGAGATTTTCCCTTTTGATCGTCGCCAGAATTTTTTTTAGTTCATTTGCATAGGGTTTGGAGGCCAAAGCGCGCTGTTCTGCCTTGCGCAACTTCACTCCGGCGACCAATTTCATGGCAGCCGTGACTTTGCGAATCGCTCTGATTCCGCCGATTTTGATGCGCAACTCCTTCAGATTAGCCATTGTCTCCGAATCCTCTCAGATTAATCATTGCCCTCGAAATCCTTCAGATACTGATCCAAAACTGTCTTCAGCCTCGTTTCGGTCTCCTCGGTAATCTTCTTCTGGGAGCGAATGTCTGCAACGATCTCCTCTGCCTCGCGCTTGATACGATCCAACACGTATTTTTCGAAATCCTTAACCTGCGAAAGTTTCAAACCATCGAGATATCCGTGAACTCCGAGGTAGATCGCAATCACCTGATCTTCAACCTTCATCGGAGAATATTGCGGCTGCTTCAAAATTTCTGTCAACCTCTCTCCGCGCGCAATCAACTGCTTGCTGGATGCATCCAAATCCGAAGCGAACTGCGCGAAACTCGCCATTTCTCGGTACTGCGCCAGCTCCAGCTTGATCTTTCCCGCGACCTGCTTCATACATTTCGTTTGAGCCGCCGATCCGACACGACTGACCGAAGCTCCCGCATTTATCGCCGGACGAATTCCCTTGTAGAATAACTCATTTTCGAGGAAGATTTGCCCATCGGTGATCGAAATCACGTTCGTCGGAATGTAGGCCGAAATATCTCCCGCCTGAGTCTCGATTACAGGCAAAGCCGTCAGCGACCCACCGCCCAGAGACTCATCCAACTTCGCCGCACGCTCCAACAGTCGTGAATGCAAATAGAAAACATCTCCCGGATATGCCTCTCGCCCAGGAGGTCTACGCAACAACAACGACATCTGACGATAAGCCACAGCGTGTTTCGAAAGATCGTCGTAAATAATCAGCGCGTGCATGCCGTTGTCGCGGAAATACTCTCCCATCGCACATCCCGCGTAAGGCGCGAGATACTGCATCGGCGCGACATCCGAAGCCGTCGCAGCAACAATCGTAGTGTATTCCATGGCGCCTGCGTCCGTGAGAGTTTTCACGATCTGCGCGACCGAAGACCTCTTCTGCCCGATCACAACATAAATACAGTACAACTTCTCGCTCTCAATGTTGTGATCGAAAGCGTATTTCTGGTTGATAATCGTATCGATCGCGATGGCCGTCTTTCCCGTTTGACGATCCCCGATAATTAATTCTCTCTGTCCGCGCCCGATCGGAACAATCGAATCGACCGCCTTCAGTCCCGTGTGCATCGGTTCAAAAACCGACTTCCTGGCGATAATTCCAGGTGCTTTGATGTCCACAGGCTTGAACTCTATAGCTTCAATATCACCTTTTCCGTCGATTGGTTCTCCGAGTGGATTCACTATACGCCCCAGCAGAGACTTTCCGACTGGAACCTCCAGAATTTTGTGGGTACGACGAACCTCCATGCCCTCGTGCACATCGCGGTCTTCTCCGAACAACACAACGTCGATCGTGTCCTCTCCCAAGTTCATCGCCAAACCTGAAGTGCCCGACTCGAACACAACTTTCTCGTTCATCGCGACATTATCCAGACCGTAAACGCGAGCGACTCCGTCTCCGACTGACAGAACCTTTCCGACCTCGACGAACTCCGGACCGGCGTCAAAATTCAGAATCCTTTCCTTCAATATTGAACCAATTTCCGATGGTTTAATTTTCATAACTACCTCCATGCGCCCGAATAAACTCGGACTCGTACACTTTTACCGCAAATGATTGGGAAATTCAAGGAAAAACCGAGTATAAGTCCCTGCAGAAATAATAATGCATACTGCAACACCGACCGATTAAAAAAATGATCGGATTTATTTCTCTAAAAACTTTTTTTTCTGTTCATCTTGTTGTTTAATCGTTTGTGTTTTTTACTTTTTGTAGTTCTTCTTCCGGGTTTATTTCTTTCAAAATATCCAGAGCCTTTTTGCTTCTGTCCACAGCACTGTCGGGATCGGTAATTCCCTCTTCAAAAATTTTGTATATATCAATAATTTTTTGCAAGGAAGGATTATCTTTCGCAAGCTCCTGAAATTCATTTGTCCAAGGCTTAAAGCAGCCATCAAAATGCATCACGACCATTTTATTAAAACTATCAGATAGCTCGTCCTTAATATTAGGTATTATCAATAAATGCTGTTGCAAAAGAGTCGTGTATGAAGTTACTTTCTCATTAGCATATTTCCAAGTACTTACCTCTTTCAAATCTGTACTATCTATTTTCGGAAAGATATTTTTTACAATAAAATTATATTGTTCAGGCAAAAACTCTACAGGATACCTAAGGAACACCTCTTCTTCTGTTGGAGTCGTACAGTAAACCTCTTCTTCTTTCGCTTTTTTAATAACAAAATCCATTTTAGTAGTCTCCTGCTCAATTGCTACCTCATAAAGATACGACCAAAACTCTTTAAAAGTAGTAGCTCCTAACAATTCAGCCTTTTCTAAAAGCATCTTTATTTTTGAAAATTTTTCAAAAAACGATTTTATATCTGAGAATTCAGGAAACACGGTTTTACTTATGATATCTAAATAGTCGGGTTCCTTGATAATGCGTTGTATTTTTTCAATAATTTCCCTTTTTTGTTTAGACTTAAGCAATATTTCGTACATAGCAAACACATGTTTATTATTGTATAAGGAATAATATGCTTTCTCTCTCTCGGCAACAAAGGCAGGACTTGTCTTCTGTTTGCTAAGTTCGTCAAGATCCCAAACTAAGACTCCACCGCTGACTCCCACCACTTTTGCATCAATCAATTCTATGCGTTCCGGACAAACAAATTTTAAGTTTGTGGATGCAAAACAACATTTTCTAGAAATATTTCCAAAAATATCAAAAAGATTTCTTAATACCAGAATGTCTGAATCTAAATGGATAAAATAACTTACAGAGCCTTCTAATCCGATTTTTTGCAAAAATTCTCCATCAGCATTTAATTCTTTGAAAATTTCCGGATAAAAAATCCTTTCTTGAACCAAAATGTTCCAACTTGTTGCATACTCTTTCGCTCGTTCTTGAATTTCTTCATCAATTTTACGGGTTACTATTTTTGTACTCGAATCTGACAATCTTTCGAGCAGAGCGACATTTTCCGCCGATAGTTCGTTGTATAGAACAATTATGCTTTTGTCGTCTGGAGTCGATCCTTTTACTGACATTATGCTGGTGGCTGTCGGATTTATATACCCGTCGTTTGTTCCCATGACTATCACGGGCCGGTGTTTACTGACAAACTGATTCCTAGTTCTTTCATTAAACTCCATCGCAAATAAGTTGTCTATTTGAAACATCAACAAAAATAAAACAAACTTCCAACTGCTTTTTGTTATTTCTCTCATTTCTCTTGTCCTCTTTCTATATTAAAAAAGAGATTTTCACGTTTAAAACTCTCTTTTTTAAACCAATTAATTTATTTTTAAGGATTATTTCTTTACAGCCTTAACTTTAGATGACTTAAAAAAGCAAAGCAAAATCAGTATTGCTCCCAGCCCGACAGTCGAAATGGAAATCAGCGCTTCAACCATTACAAATCTTGGCATCAAACTCAATCGATAATTCAACTCCAACAATAATGTTGCGACAAAAGCTCCCAACCAAACTTTGCCCATCATCATATATCCTAACTCTCGCAGTCTTCTTGTCATCAGAGCAGGCAACGGCAGCAAAACCAAAATTAATCCTACCAACCTGAACGATAACTCAATCGGACCTATCGGACCCAACGAAACACCGTTGATTATCAACAATGTAATAAAAAACACCACAGCATAGAGCTGAAACTCTCTTTTGTCACTTGTTCCCTTAAAATCGGATATTCTATCAAAAGCAAGCATTTCTCTCTCCGCCATCTCAGTGATGGTGCATGGTATCATCAACAAATCATAATGTCAAATATTTTGGAAAATAATCAAATTATGTAAATCCTACATCCATTAACATTTCTGCGATTTTATTTAAAATTCCCTAATTCCCAAAGGATTATCTCGGATTCATTTTTTCCAAAACTCCCAAAACTTTTTTGATTTTAATGACGACAATGTCCCGTCAATCGCGTTTCTAACTTTTTGAAGTTCTGTTTTCGGATCTATTTTTTCGAGAAGTTCCAAAGCCTTTTTGCTTCTGTCCTCGGTGCTATCCGGATCAGAAATTCCTCCTTTAAAAATTTCGTATATATCAATGATTTTTTGCAAAGACGGATTGGTTTTTGCCAACTCTTTAAATTCGAGATTCCAAGGTTTAAGGGATACGTCAAAATGCATTACAACCATATTTTTGAAGTTATCAATAAGTTCATCTTCAATTCCCGGAATTTGTAATAGATGCCTTTGTAAAATAAATAAGTAATTTTTTTTGTTTAAAGAACTCACACTAGATACTCTTATTTCCGGAAAAATGTTTCTCATACAAAAATTAAACCGCGGTGATACAAATACTTGAGGAAAACGCTTCATGACCATCTCTTCCGTGGGGTTAGGATTTAATTTTTTTCGATTACTAGATCTCCTCAAGTTAAAATCTATTCTCTTTCTCGTTTTTGTACCTGTAGCCACATTATAAAGATGACCCCAAAATTCTTGAAATGTTACCTCTCCCAATTTTTCAGCATCTTCGAAAGATTTTTTTATTTTTGAAAGATTTTCAAAAAATACCTTGATATCGCGGGATTCAATGTTACTGGACCTTGCAACTTCTGTTTTAATAACATCGTCCAAATTTTTTGATTCTTCCGCGATACGTTTGATTTTCGCAACCAGTTCCTCTTTTTTGTCGGAATAAATCAATATGTTGTATATTTTGAATATGTGTTCGTTATTGTATAGAAGTTTGCGTGCCTTAATTTTTTTTGCAGTTAAAACCATATTTATTCGTGTACGTTCGATTTCGTCAAGGTCCCAAACTACTACACCGCCGGTAATTCCTCCCCATTGCATTCCTTTTTCTAAACGCTGCCTGAAAACAACATGCGGAACTGAAGCAAAACATGGGGTTTCAACGATATCCCTGATAGCTCCGTCGCTGGATTTGTACCTGACTTCACGATTTTCTGGGATGTAACCTAAAATATCAAAGAGATTTCGTAAAACAAAAGTGTCTGAATCCAGATGAACAAAGTACCTTATTTTGTTTACCCCGACTTTATTCAAAAATTTTTTATTCTTGTTTAATTTACTGAAAATCTCCGGATAAAAAATTCTTTCTTGAACCAAAATATTCCAATTCGTTGAAAACTCTTCAGCCTTCTTTAGAATATCTTCGTCGATCTTTTGCGTAATTATTGTCGTATTTTTATCTGATAATCCTTCAAGCTTCTTTATATTTTCGTCCGATAGCTCGTTGTATAGAACAATTATGCTTTTCTTATCTGAAGTCGAACACTTCACGGATACTATACTCACGGTTGTGGGTTCCGCATATCCGTCGTCTGTACTCATAACAATTATAGGCAGGTGGCGCTTCATAAATCGAGCTTTGTTTGCATTTAATTTTGATATAAACTCCGAACTCATTTCCGCAAACAAGTTATTTACTTGAAACACCAGCAAAAATATAGTAAAAGTTTGAAATACTGGGGATTTATTCGGTGAACCTTCTTTTTTCATTCACTTTCTTTCCTCTATTTAATTTTGCAGATCAAAACAGCCATCACTTATATAGTGTTAACGAATTTTCAAAAAATCTGCAAGATAAAAGAAAAACTGAATATTTTTAAAACCGCGCATCTATATCGAAAAAATCAGAAAAATCCTACAAAAAATATGCGAACAAAACAGCCCACAACTCGTCGCAGGATTTTTTGAAAACTAAACTTTTTTACGCTGCAACATCGAACTTCATGCTCTCGATTAGAAACTTGACCATCTCCCGGTTTTTGTTTTTTCCCGCCAATTGTACAGGAGTATCCCCATCGTTATTCTGCACGTTTACATTAGCACCGTGTTCAACTAAATATTTTACCATTTCGAAATTATTATTATTTACCGCAAACATCAAAGGGGTATCGCCATCCGAAGTCTTCACATTTATGTTTGCCCTTTTCTCTACGAGAACTTTCACTACCCTCAAATTATTTTTGTAAGAAAACCAAATCAAAGGAAGCTCTTCCACTGCAGCAAGCTTTTTTTCTAAATTCAGACCATTCTCAATCAAAAACAGCATCATTTCTTCATTATTATTTTTCTCAGCAAAATCCATCGGAACAAGACCGTTTTTGTCCCCTTTGTTTATGTTTACTCCGCTTTGAACCAACAATCTTAGCATTTTCAGGTTATTGTTACTCGCTGCCCATATTGCAGTCGTTACTCCTTCTTTATTTGCCACATTTATGCTTTTTTTCGCGCCATGTTTAAGCAAAAGTTCTACCACACTGAAATTGTTATGCTTCGAGGCCCACATTATCGGAGTATCTTGATCTCCGTTCAATGCATTTACGTCTGCTCCACGCTTCATCAAGTATTTTGCAATGTCTGTACTATTGGACATCGTTGCGTAGATCAATGCAGTACAATTCGTTTTATCCTTCTCGTTAACTCTCGCACCTTTATCTATAAGATACTTGACAATCTCGAAATTCCCCTTAATTGATGCGTACATAAGAGGAGTAAGCCCCGTTTTTCCAGTCACCACATTTACATCCGCTCCATGATCTATCGCATACTTCACAACATCAAATTGTCCCTTTTGTGTCGCGATTGTTAGAACTAGATCTGGATGAATTTCAGGATGCTCATTCAGCAGCCTCTTCAGTTTTTCAACATCCCCTTTGTAGATACAAGTATTCAAGTTATCTGTAACTTTTTTCAAGTCCACTTTATTTCGCACAAATAACATTGATTGTGCTATGCGACGCGAATCAAAATTCGGATTCTCTTGCTTTTGGAAGTAAACATTATATTCTTCCAAACCTTTCGACGATATGTACTTCCATTCATCTATCAACTCTTCACCGGATCGTTGTTTTACGAAAGAATATATCAACCGCTTTATTTCCCTTACAATTAATTGCTTAATATCATCAGGAACAGTCCTTATTGAATGGGATATCATTTCAGCCGCACTTTTTGTAGATTCTTTACTCAGAATATGATTCATTAACAACCTTATAATCTCCGCGTTTCTACGACTATCCACGTTTCTACGACGAAAAGCAAGGGACAAAGGCGTATCTGCATTCACATCTTTTGTATTTACATCTGCTCCGTTCTCTATTAACCATCTCACTATTTCATACTGCTCCCCAAATACAGCAAACAACAAAAGAATATTCTTAATGCACGAAGATTCTTTCAGATCAAGATTTTTCTCTAACAAACTTTTGAACTCGACAATATCTCCATCTGTTGCAAGAATAACTAATTGAGAAAAGATTTTCTCCTTTTCTGGATTTCCAAAGATAATGTGGGATGAACCAGGCGTCCGTGTTTCGAATCCTACAATATTAGGTTGAGCCCACCCCTCTGCACTAATACCCATCACACCTTTTATATTCTGTGGAATATTATTCATCCCCAAAACACTCGACGTTAAAGTCGCGAAACTTAAAATAACTAAAAACTTTTTCATGTTACACCCCCATAGAAACCCTTTCTCTCTCAATATAACTACATTTTTCGTGATATCAAAATAACTTACCAGTGTCAAACACTATTTCATTTATGGCCAAAATTATTAAGTATTTTTCTTTAACTCATTCTCACATATAACTTTTTTCTTATGACGATCGGCTTGTGGATAACTTTGTGTACAACTTTGTGAATAATTTGTGGATAAGTTTAAATTCGGAGAGTTATCCACATTCATCCACAAAAAACCCACACATTTATCCACAGATTTTTGGTACTATTTTATGTGTATTTTTAAAACAAAATCAAATAGTTATTTATAAAAACACCTAAGTTATCCACAAAAAATACGGTTACCAACAACAACAATATATTGGATATATATATTGTTGTTTTTAACTTTTTTGAAGAATTTGAGCAGATTTCAAGACAATTTAAGACCATAATTCACCTAATTTATCCGTTTCGAAAACGAGAAGTATGACGACCGCTATTGAGGTGTTTTGGCTACAAAAATATTCTGGATAAACTGATAAAGATGTATTACTAAAGAAAATAGACTGTTGCGGTTAATGAATTTCTGTTCTTTCTTAACACATGTAAAGTGGAATAACTTATTGAAATATAACTTTTTTGCGCGCTTTCGGTTGAAATCAAAGAAATTTTAACTTTTTTACGCTATAATCCCGAGGATGGGAGCTGCGGGGCGGGCGTTTTTCAAATAGTTAACAAAAGGTTAGTTTAACAATTTATCAATCTTTCCATGCTACCATACCCAGGGTGGAGAGTGAGGGGCGGACAGCAATTTAAAATTAACTAAATTTTAACCTTGAAGATTGTTTTGGTAATAAAATCAAGTCGCTGATACTATACATTTCCTGAAAATACGAGCTATAAAACGCTTAGTTTTTCCACAGTTTCTGTGGAAAAGATTGTGGATAAGCTGTGGATAAGTCCCGAAAACCACTGGTATACAACAGCTCTAACGGTGTGCTTAAAAAATAAGCATATTAACAAAAATTTTAAATATTATTAATAAAAAATCTTGAAGTCGGAATTTTATTGGGATAGTTTTCTTAGAAAGCGTGAATACCTATATAGGCATTCATGGAAGGTTGGAAATGAAAAAAACTGTATTTTTGTTGAATTTTATCGTTGCGTCGGTAAACGTTTTGTTCTTGATAAAATCATCTTCAAACGGTGGCATTAACAGAAAATTCAAAAGATTTTTATTTGTTATGACTTCAACACGTGAAGAGGTCAAAAAAAATATAATCTTTCTAAAAAAGGCATCAGCAAATTTCGACAAGGTATAAATTTATGGAAGGTGCTGGCCAAGGAGATGTGAAAAAGGATCGAAAATGGAAACAGTGATACTATTGACAAGTACAATATCAGCCTCAATGTTTGGAATGATATCCGAAAAAAACAATCCGCGATCGAATACTCCAGTTTGTATAGAAAGTTTACAGCAATCCGAACAACAAAAAGAATTTTGGAAGATACTGACCAAAAAGAGTTTTAATGTCAAAAAATTACAAAAATTCATAAATTCCGACGTGGATATCAATGCGAGGAACACCAACGGAGATACCCCATTCCTGTATGCGGTGAGGACTCACAAAAATCGACTGTTGGAATTTCTGATGAAAATTCCTGAGGTTAATGTTAACGCTGTGGATTTCGGGGGAAATACGTCTGTGATTATCGCAGCGAAATACAAAAATATCGATCTGATTAAACGATTGATAAATAATGTTCATTATAAACAGTCTGATATTTTGAATTTTTTGTGTGCGTACAAGAATCATCAGGGGTTAAGCGATGGCCAGATACAAAAATGTATTGATGAAAGGGTGAAAAATTTTATCAATATGCCGAATAATTACGGAAATACAGCTCTCATGACGGCAGTATCCTGTGGCAATTATGTATTGATAAGATATTTGGTAGAGCATGGTGCGAATATCAACCAATTTAATAAATTTGGGTTTACTCCACTGCTCAGCGCAATAGAAAAATCAAACAAAAAAATTGTAAAATGCTTGGTAGAGTACAATGCAGACGAGATTTTTTTTAGCAATTTGTACGATACTTTTTTGAATTTAGCAAAGAAAAAAGGTCTGAAAAAAGTCACCCAAATATTGGAAAAGGCGAGAGCGAGAGAATAGCCTTAAATTTCATCTAAAAATAGAAAATCTCCAACTGTCTTGGAATCTTCAAGGCGATACTGTATAGATATTTAGGGCATATTGAAGATTTATTCGATATGTGTACAAGGAAAATGGAAGATGAATCAAAAAACAAAATGGATAAAATTTGGAAGTGCTCTCATCCTGATGGCTTCAGTGGGAATCGGCGGGTTCTTTCTTGGGAAAGCCGTGGGAGAAAGATATACAAATTATCATAGGGGAGTAGCGAGATATAATTTAGATAAAGCAGAACATCTTCGAGAGAAACTCGTGGTTGCAGAGTATTTTCAAAAGGAAAAAAATCAGGATAATCTTCTGAATCGCAGTGAGCTCGAGGGGCTAGGCGAGATCAGAGGTACGATTATGTGACTGGTCACAGGAGCCCTGATTCAGATACCGTCGGTAGTTCTATCGCTTACGCGTCACTGCTTCGGGCGTTGGGGTACGATGCAATTCCTGTCCTTCTCGGAAAAATTAATCATGAGAGCGCTTTTATTCTTGAGGTTGCCGGATTAGAAACGCCGAAATTATTGGAAAATGCTGCCGGTTTGAATATAGTTCTGGTCGACCACAGCGAGTACACGCAATCAGCTGACGGATTAAAAGATGCGAATGTTATTGGCATTATTGATCATCATGCGAACGGATCTGTAACGACCAAAAGTCCGTTGATTTATGATGCCAGACCGCTTGGTTCGGCCGCAACGATTGTCTGGATACGCTATCGCAATTACGGATTAACCCCGGATCGGCAAGTTGCGATCGCTATGCTGGGTGCGATTCTCTCAGATACAAAAAATCTCAAATCCGGCATAACAACTTACGCAGATCGGGAGGCGGTCAAGGCGCTCAGCGCTTTGGGAGGTATTTACGATACGAATGCTTTCTATCAGAAAATGTACAAAGCATTACTTTCTTACGAAGGTATGTCAGACAAGGAAATATTTTTCAATGATTACAAAGAATACAAAATCGGCGGCAAACAAATTTCTGTCGCCTGTCTCAATGCATACGACGAAAAAAGCATGAAAAAATTGGCTGAACGCATGAAAACAACGATGCATTCGATGCTGCAATCGACAGGAATGGATATGTCCTTCGTTCTGATCAGTATTTTGCACGATGATATTTCGGTCACCTACTTTGTACCTTCCAATGATTATGCAGATAAAGTGATTACATGGTTTTTCCAGATTTTCAAGGGATTTTGTTACAACTATAGAGCGCCTTTGAAGGCAGCAAGCCAGTGTCTTTGACGTCCATTGTTGCGCTCGATCGGAGGAATGTAGCGTTTCGATTGAGTTAAATTTGTCGCCGGAAAGAACTCTTTGTAGCTT
>CACWKL010000008.1 GCA_902761495.1 uncultured Pseudomonadota bacterium | reverse complement strand
ATTATAGACCTCATGCCTCCTTGCAGGGGCTAACTCCTTCGTTGTATATTCAAAATTATTCGGAGGCTATTTCGTCTCATCTCATGTGAACTTATACATATCGTACTTTTTTCTTTAAAATAAAAGAAAAATGCGGTAGCCTGACGCGGATGTATGTTGTGTTTTAGTGATGGCGAAGGGTAACAAAATTTGGATTTACGGAAAGCATGCTGTGCGAGCGGCGGTGCTGAGTAAGGTGAGACAGGTTTTTAGGGTAATTGTGCTTCCCCAGAACCGGGATTTTTTCACTGATTGTTTCGTAAAAGTTGATGTTGTTGATAAAAATTATTTTTCCTCTTTGTTCGGGAAAGAAGTTATTCATCAAGGGTGTGCGGCACAAGTTCTGCCAATAGATGAAGTTTTTTTAGAAGACTTGCCCGACGATGATCGACCGATAGTATTTTTGGATCAAGTTACAGACCCCCAAAATGTCGGAAGCATATTGCGGGCTTCTGCCGTGTTTGGAGCAAAAGCTGTTGTGCTTCCGGAGGCTCACGCGCCGGAGGTTTCTGCGGTGATTGCCAAGGTGGCTTCGGGGGCTCTTGAAACTGTTCCATTAATAAAGGTGAAAAATTTAGTTCAATCACTCAAATTTTTGAAAAAGTCAGGATATTGGTGTCTCGGATTGGATGAACGAGGCGATAAAAAAATCGGAGAAATGGATTTATCAGGCAAATTTGTGCTGATAATAGGCAGTGAAGGACAGGGAATGCGTCGCTTGACCAGAGAAAATTGCGATTTTCTTGTTCAATTACCGAGTGTTGGGAAGTTTACGACTTTAAACGCAGCTCAGGCAGCAACAGTTTCTCTGTATGAAATTTTAAGGCAAAAAGGGAGTAATAACTAATGTCGATGCAGCAATATTTGTATCCTTTGTTCGCATATTTGCTCGGATCCATTCCGTTTGGACTGATTTTTTCAGAGTTATTCGGGTCGGGAGGGCTTCGCGAGAAAGGCTCGGGAAATATAGGCAGTACAAATGTTCTGAGGACACAGGGAAAATTACTGAGCGCGATGACTTTGGTTTGCGATTTTTCGAAAGCATTTATCCCTTGCTATTTTTTTGATTCAGGTAATTTGATTTGCAATTTGCTGATCCTTGTTGCCCCGACCATTGGACATATGTTTCCTATTTGGTTGAAATTTAAAGGAGGAAAGGGAGTTGCGACCTTCTTGGGAACAGTTGGCGCTATTAGTTGGTTTGTACTTTTATGTGCCGGATTAATTTGGATAGCAGTCTTTTTAACTTGTCGGATCTCTTCCGTTTCGTGTTTGATAGCTGTTTCCAGTAGTTTGCTGCTGTATAGGTACGTCCAAAACAATATATTTACGATGGGCGCCTTGATATTTTTGGTAATTTTGATCTTTATTAAACATAAGGATAATTTGATAAGGTTGCGCAATAATCAGGAGAAAAAAATATAGAGGTATCGTTTGAAAATACTTTCGAAGGAAGAAAAATTTGCTCGTTTAAAATTAACTCGAAGTGAGTCGATAGGTATTCGTTTATTTTGGCGATTGATTAAGAAATATTCCAGTGCCGTAGAATCTCTGGAGATGCTGAAAGATTACTCGCGGAAATACAAAATTTGCGAAGATTCGGTTATTGAAAAAGAAATAGAAAATACGAAAAAGTTAGGTGCAGAGTTTGTTTTTTTTGAAGATGAATTATATCCACCCCTGTTGCGCCAGGTGGTTGATGCTCCTCCAGTTCTGACTTTTTTGGGAAGAAGGGAGAAGTTAGAGGAATTCAACAAAAGAAATTTGATTTCGATTGTCGGAGCGAGAAATTCTTCGATAATGGCGAATAAGCTTTGTCGACAAATTGCTGAAGATTTGGGGCGCAACGACGTCGTGATTGTCTCGGGAATGGCGCGAGGCATAGATTCCGAAGCTCATAAGGCAAGTATTGCAACGGGAACAATATCTGTTTTGGCATCGGGCGTAGATGTTATATATCCTCCGGAAAACAAAAAGTTATACGAAAACATAAAGGAAAACGGAATTATTTTTGCGGAAATGCCTCTGGGAACCGCGCCACAAGGGCATTTATTTCCGAAAAGAAATCGAATTATTGCAGGTTTGTCTTCAGGGACGGTGATAATTGAAGCAGCAAAGCAATCGGGTTCTTTGATAACGGCGAAATGCGCTTTGGAGTATAACAGAGACATTTTTGTCGTTCCCGGGTTTCCTCTGGACATAAAAAGTGAAGGAGGAAATAATTTGTTGAAACAAGGGGCGATTTTGACGTTGTCCTCTCAGGATGTTTTGGATTATATTTTCCCCCACAAGGCAATTCAGGAGGAGCTTCTTTTGGATAGCGCAGCCGTTTCGTTTAAATCTGAACCCGAAGAAATTCACGAAAAGATATTGAATTTGTTGAGTTTTACTCCTATAACTATCGATGAGTTGGTTTCTACGCTTGGAATGTCTCTCCAGAAGGTGTTGCCGATTTTGATGGAATTGGAAATAGAAAATAAAATCGTTAGGCTTAGCGGACAGAGAGTAAGTTTGATAAATGGGTAAAAGGTTGATATGCGTCTTGTAATAGTGGAATCTCCGGCGAAGGCGAAAACGATCAATAAATATTTGGGATCGGATTTTAAGGTTATGGCCAGTTATGGTCATATCCGTGATTTATTAGCGAAAGACGGAAGTGTTCAGCCGGATAATAATTTCTCAATGGTTTGGGAAATGAGTGCGCGAGGCAAGAAGTGCGTTCAAGACATCGTAAAACAACTCAAAAACTGTGATGAATTATTGCTCGCAACTGACCCTGATAGGGAAGGGGAAGCTATTTCTTGGCACATAAAAGAAGTGTTGCAAGAAGCGAAGAAGTTAAAAGTTCCGTTCAAGCGCATAGCATTTCATGAGATTACGAAAAGTGCGATAAAAGCGGCGATAGAAAATCCGCGAGACATTGATAGTTCCTTGGTTGATGCTTATCTTGCGCGTCGAGCTTTGGATTATTTGGTTGGTTTCAATCTTTCTCCGATTTTGTGGCGCAAATTGCCTGGAAGTAAGTCTGCTGGTAGAGTTCAATCAGTCGCATTGCGAATAATTGTAGATCGAGAAACCGAAATAGAATCTTTTGAGAAAAAAGAATATTGGACGATCGAGGGGAAGTTTGCGGCTCCTGATAAAAAAGTCTTTCCTGCCCATTTGACCCATCACAAAGGGAAAAAGCTGGATAAGTTTTCCATAAAAAATGAGCAGGAAGCGCAGGTGATAAAAGATGAGTTGGTGAATGATTTTTCAGTAACTAAGGTTGAGTCGAAAATCGTGAAGAGAAATCCTTCGCCGGCATTTATTACTTCGACTTTGCAGCAGGAAGCCTCTCGAAAGTTGGGATTTAGTGCCAAGAAAACCATGCAGTTGGCGCAAAACTTGTATGAAGGTGTTGATATCGGCGGAGAAACCAAAGCGTTGATAACCTACATGAGAACCGACAGTATAAATTTGTCGACGGACGCGGTTAATAAAATTCGACAGGTTATTGAAGAAAAATACGGAAAGGACTTTGTTCCGTCGAAGCCGAGAGTTTACAACACAAAGGTGAAAAATGCTCAGGAGGCTCACGAGGCTATTCGTCCTGTGGATGCGGGGGTTATTCCGGATACTCTTGAGGGAAAGCTCTCTAATGATCAACTGAAATTGTATACTTTAATTTGGAAGAGAGCAGTTGCCTGTCAGATGTCTTCAGCTGAATTCAACAAAGTGCAGATAGATCTGAGCGACCAGAATAAAAATATTTTCAGAGCAAACGGAAATACAGTTGTTTTTGAAGGATTTTTGAAGGTTTATGTAGAAGGAAGAGACGATCAAGATGAAAATGAGGAGGGGCTACTGCCTCCGTTGAAGGAAGGAGATAATACTCCGACCAAGAAAATTGAAGCACTGCAACATTTTACGACGCCGCCTTCGAGATTTTCCGAAGCGAGTCTTGTAAAAAAACTGGAGGAGTTGGGAATCGGTCGCCCTTCGACGTATGCTACGATTTTGCAGGTTCTTCAGGACAGGGGTTACGTAAAATTAGTGAAAAAGTTTTTTGTTCCTGAAATTCGTGGGCGTTTGGTTACTTCGTTCTTGATGAGTTTCTTCAGTCACTACCTGGAGTACGGATTTACCGCGGATTTGGAGCAATTTTTGGATGATGTTTCAAACAACAGTCGTTCAAAGCTCGATGTTCTGAATGGTTTTTGGAAGGATTTTTCGGCAGCGATTGCCGGCATGAAGGATGTAAAGATTTCAGACGTTATTGATAAGCTGAACAAGTCCATGGAGAAATTTCTTTTTATGTCCGACGGAAAGGTTTCAAGACAATGTCCGGAGTGCAAGGAGGGCGAGCTCAGTCTGAAAATAGGACGATTTGGTTCGTTCATTGGTTGTTCTCGATACCCTGAGTGCAAGTATGTAAGAAAATTGGATTCTTCTCCGATGAATCAGGATGACAATGCTATGGTTGCGGCCAGCGAGTTTCCGAAATTTTTGGGGAATGATCCGATGGACAATGCAGAAATCTTGTTGAAGAAAGGTCCGTATGGTCTCTATCTCGAAAAGAAAAATCAAAATAAAACGGAAGAGAAAGGTAAGAAAAAAGAGAAGCCTTTAAGAGCACCTGTTCCAAAGACAGTGGAAGCAAATAATGTCGATTTGAATATGGCTCTGTTTTTGTTGAGCCTTCCGAAGTCGATTGGAACGATCGGGACGGAAGAAGTAAAGGTCGGTATCGGTCGCTACGGGCCATATGTGTTTTTCAAAGGCAAATATGTGTCTATACCGAAAACGGAAGATATTTTTTCGATAGATCTGCCAAAGGCCACTGAAATTCTGAAGAAGTCAGGAAAAGTATCTCTTTAGATTTGTTGCGGTAAGTTTTTGTGTTTAGTTAATTGAGATATTTACCGTTCTGCTTCTGACATGAATTTCTCCACAGCTTTTTGTACCTTTGAGAATACTTTTCTTTCATTTCCAGATGCATCTATTAGTTTGCAACGGAATGGGAATATTTCTGCGATTTTTTTAAATCCGTTCCGAATAATGTTGTATTCATTTTCGGACATCATGTCGTAGTCGTCCCAATACAATTGGCGACCCTGAATTCTCTTTTTCGCTACGCTCGAAGGAATATCCAAGATAATCGTAAAATCAGGTTCAAAATTTCCGAGAGTCATTTCTTTCAACTGCATTATTTCCGCGATTGGAACGTTTTTTAATATTCCCTGATAAACCAAAGAGGAGTCGTAAAATCTATCGCAAAGTACGATATAGTTCTGCTCAAGTAATGGGCAAATGGATTTTATGAAATGCTCTCGACGAGCAGCGAATAACAGCAACATTTCCGTTATTGAATCGATATTTGAAGTTGTTTTCAGAATGTCGCGAATTTTTTCAGAAAGTTCTGTTCCTCCAGGCTCTCGCGTGACGTGGACTAGATTTCCTCGTTCAGCTAGCTTGTTAGCCAACAGTCTCACCTGAGTTGATTTCCCTGTGCCTTCTCCACCTTCGAAGCTGATAAAAAATCCCTTTTTCATTGCTGAGTTTCTTGTCCTTGCTGGCTATCGGATGTTCCGAACAATAAATAACTTACGGCAGACCTTGCTCTTTCGAAAAAACCTGCTCGTTTCACTGCTTGGCAGGCGAATAGATCGTATTTTTTTGAGACAAAGTTTTCATAGCGATAGGATAGCTCTCCGACTTTTGATCCGAGCGCCACCGGAGCTTCAATTGGTTCCTTCATCTTTGCTTCTACTTTGAATTTATTTTGGAATTTTCTAGGAATCATTATATTGATATCTTCGTGAGCGCAAACATCAATTTCGTTTCTATCGCCCAGCCAGACTTTTAATTTTGTGATCGGAGTTCCTGCCTTTATCTTTCTAAAATTTGCAAATTCGCGATATCCAAGAGCCAACAAGCCATTTGCTGCCAAATTTCGTGATTTTGTACCGGAACATCCGTTCACGACAGCAATTAATCGCTTATCATTTCGGGTGGTAGAAGCGATAAGTCCATATCCACCAGCGTTTGTATGTCCTGTTTTTAACCCATCAACACCCATAGAGTTTCCCAAAAGAGTATTACGGTTTGGTTGAGTGATTCCGTTAATGGTAAACGTTTTTTCGGAAAAATAGGAATAATATTCCGGAAAATCTTTCATTAAACGTTGAGAAATGATCGCCAAATCATAGACGGTAGAGTAATGCTCTTCATCTGGCAGTCCCGTGGGATTGGTGAAATGAGTGTTTTTCAAGTCGAATTCTTCCGCTTTTCGATTCATTTCGTCAGCGAATATAGAAGAGTCTCCTGAAAGAGCTTCTGCGACGATGACACAAGCATCGTTTCCGGAATGTACGATTATGCTTCTTATTAGATCTTCTAACTTGGCATAAGTTCCGGCTTTGAAAAAGCTGCGAGAACCTTCCATGCTTTGGGCTTCTTCACTTACCAAAAGTTCATCGTTCATCGCTAAGCGACCGCTTTTTATTGCAGAGAATAAAATGTACAGTGTCATCAATTTTGTCATAGACGATGGAGAACATCTCTCCTGAGAATTTTTATCATACAAGATTTCTCCGGTATCAAAATCGATGAGAACCGCCTGCTTGGCATCGGGTAATCCTACTTTTTTCTTTGCAGATTGAATAGCTGTTTTTTTCGATGAAGATTTTCCCGAATAGATCTTCTTTTTTCCTTCCGCAAAATCCGCGTTAAACACAGCAATAACGGATAAAATCACCAAAATCTTTTTCATCGAATTTAATTCCTTTACACAAATTCAAATATAACTTATAAGCGCAGTTTTTTTAATCATTATTAATAAAAAAATTACGTGAACCGAACTCAGATTTTGGCGATTCGCATAATGAAAATGAGGACATTTCTTTATCGATTTTTGAAGAAAGCGTAATGCAGTTTCCAGCCTCCGCAAATATCGATATCTTTTTCAAAAATTATGTCGGAATCATAAAATTTCTTAAAACTTTTCACCTCATTGTAGTTTTTGTAGGTAAATGTCGCGATGCAGTTGGTTAAATTGTTTCCTTTTTCAGTAAAAAGTTTCTGAGTTCTGTGGATTTTCGGGTTGTAAAAAGACGGATAATCCTTCAGATAGAGATGCAGCGGGGTCGTATCTTTGTCCGAGATAATATTTTTGATTTTCTGATTAGGGAATACACGACTGTAGTCCTGCTCAATTTGACGACTGACCGTTTTGTAATCTATTGCGTAAGATGGATGTGAATCACGTAAAATCTGACGTACCAATCCCAATTTTAGAATTAAAATTACGGCGAAAAAACAAGATATCCATTCCGTAAATTTAAAAAGTGACTCAATGTTTAGCTGTCTTTTGTTGATAATAACCAGATAAATTCCGATCGTGGTCATCATACTCGCTCCCCAGAAACTTCCTATTCGCATTCCGGTAAAGAGGGCGGACAAAAACGAAATAGCTGACGGAGTAAGTGTCATTGTGATTACAAATAGTTCCTCCGTTGAATAATTTTCGTTCCTTTTGTATATAAAATTCGTATTGCACCACATTTCAGATAATTTGAATTTCTTTTTTCTTGAACGCTTATTTGGTCGAAAAGCAAAATAGATCGCGACAAGTGAAGTAATGAAGAAAAAGCACATCATCAATAGAAACTTTAGGGCAAACACAGGCGATTTTTTAGCCAATGCTGATTTTTCAAGAGCATACTGAATAGTTACAAAATCGTTGGAGTAAATCCAGTAAATGTGCCAAGAAATTCCAATCAAAAATACGACTGTAGAAATGTAGGGGAGAGAAGTTCGGAGCAATTTTCGGCAATCGGAGTTTATCAACAGAAAAAGTCCCATCCATCCGAAAAATAAAAGAGCGATATATTTTCCGATGAAAGATAGCGCAGCGAAAATTCCCAGCAAAATGGCATCTCTTTTCCGACCGAACTTCATCATTTTCAAAAAATAATAAAAAGTCATCGGCAGGAGAGAAAACAAAATTGTCGTGGCATTAAATTTTTCGTTTCCCAGAATTGCTGCTGCAGAGGACATGAATATAAAAACCGAGGCGTATGATTTGATTCGGTCGTTATAGATAAGTTGAGAAATTTTAAAAACGAAAACCAATCCGAGCAAGAGATTTAGTTGCGTTAGAATATAAAGAGATTCCGGAATTGAAAAAGAAAGTTTGAAAAATGCCTGAGAAATCCAAGCAAAAAGAGGAGGGTGCTTTTCATAGCCGAGCTGCCACTCTTTTCCCCAGTATAAATTCTCAATCATATCAAAGGGAATTACGTTGCGCGTAAGTATTGGAATCAGCGAAAAGACAGCAATATAAATAAGAATGAATAAATTAAACTTATTCCAAGTGCCATTTTGATCACCTGAAATTTTCCAAAAACCCATAAGCTTATTTCCTTCGCAAATATAAAAAGTAACAACAAAACATGCTGATAGTATTATATGGGAGCAATGGAATCAATATGATTGTTGGAGATGAGACAACTGAGGGCCACTTTCTTTTTTTAGAATTTGCATTTTCCGACTCCAATAAAAAAGGTTTTGAACAGTTATTCGGTGATAGGTTGCGCATAAAATGTATGTAACTTCGAATAATAACGGCAAACTGCTCCTGGTGCGTTCAAGTGCAAAAAACTCCACTTTACTATCGTGTCATTACAAACATACTGTCATAACCAAAGAAAGAACCAATCAGCTATTATTCCAGGATGAATGTCTTCATCGAATCAGTTTGACTTTTTTTCTTTCTATCACAACATCACACTAACTATCAAAATAACAGACAAAACCTTTTTTTAGAGCCACTATCGGAATTTAAAGTAATTCCAAAACATCAACTTAAATTTCAATATGCCTCTATAGATTAATTTTTTCTAAACCTTGCAAAAAATCAAATCAAAAGCACTTTATCTTATTCCATAGTAGTAACAATTTATTAACAAAAGGTTAACAAATTGAAAAATTTTGGAGATTTTAAAAATTACGAATGGCCTAATCCAAAATTACCTTCCAAATGGGACCGTCCTTGGTGTCTTCGATTTTTATCTTGTTGTCAAGAAGATAATTGCGAATTTCATCAGCTCTCTGAAAATTTCTTTCAGATTTTGCTTTTGTTCTTTCTCTCAATAACCTTGCAATTTCTTCTTCGGATAATTTTGCATCCTTCTGGAACCAATTCTCGCGCATCAGCAATCCCAAAATTTCCGCCTCTTTCTTTAGGATCGAGCATAAGCGATTCTTCTCCTGTTGATCATCCGTTTTATAAATCTGATCGGTAATTTCCATCAGCCGCTGCAGTGCAAGAGGAGTATTCAGGTTGTTGCAAAGTGCGGCGGCAACTTTGCTTTCGAAATCGACATCATCCGAAATTTTTGTCGCAGAACTCAGAGCTCCGTAAAATCTGTCAAGCGCTAATTTCGCCTGATTTACGATTTGGTCCGTCCAGTTCAATGTTTTCTGGTAATGACTCGACAGCAGCACGTAACGAATGATTTCTCCGTCGAGTTTCTGAAGAATTTCATCGAGAGAAATAATATTCCCGATGGATTTGGACATCTTTTGGTTGTCAACTAACAAAAGACCGTTGTGAACCCAGTAATTCGCCATAAGGCAACCGAAAGCTCCGAAATTCTGAGCGATTTCGTTTTCGTGATGCGGGAAAATCAAATCCTGACCGCCCGCGTGGATATCGAATTGCCTTCCCAAATATTTTGAACTCATTGCTGAGCACTCTATGTGCCACCCTGGACGGCCCTTTCCGAAAGGACTGTCCCAACTTGGTTCATTTTCTTTTGAAGGTTTCCATAAGACGAAGTCGAGAGGATCTTCTTTGTAAGGGGCAACCTCTACGCGACTTCCCGGAATCATGTCTTCCACGCTTCTCTTGGAGAGCTGTCCATAATTATCCAGTTTTTTAACGCGGAACAAAACATGACCTTCTACGACATAGGCAAATTCGTTTTTTATGAGCAAGTTTATGATATCCAACATTTCTTTTATATGAAAAGTTGCGCGTGGCTCATGAGTCGGAGGGAGTACATTAAGCTGATCTGTACTTTTGTGAAATTCAGCAATGACTTCGTCGGTCAATTCTTTGATCGAAATATTTCTTTCAAAAGCGCGCTTATTGATTTTGTCGTCGACGTCGGTAAGATTTCGGACATACGTAGCATTTCCGTAAATCTTTTTAAGAAGACGAAACAATACGTCAAATACAACAAGAGGTCTAGCATTTCCAATGTGCGGACTGGAATAAACCGTCGGACCGCAGGCATACATGCGGACGTTATCGGGATCAATAGACTCAAACTTCTCTAACTTGTTGGTCAGAGAATTGTATAAATGTAATGAAGTCATCGTATATTCTTCTCTATTCTGTTCTTTACTTTTTCATATCCTAATAGCTCGAAAATCTTTCTCAATTCCGGACCTTTTTCCAAGTTCGTCAGAATCATTCGGATTGGATGAAATAAATCCCTCCCTTTTCTCCTGGAAACTTCTTTCAGTCGCAAAATCCATGTATCGAAATCAACTTCAGGCGAAAGACTTTCTAGCATCTGACGCAAATAATCTTGATCCATTTTTTCGGAGCAAGGAAGTATATCCTTATAGAAAATTTCGTACCAAAAATCAACTTCTTTTAAGGTATTAATATTTTCTTTTATTGTTTCCCAAAAATTCTCAGAGATCTCTTTAGAAAATTTCGATTTCACTTCATCAAAAGATTTTTCCGAGATAATTTTTTTCGTTAGAAGTTCTACATCTCGGACGTTAAATTTCGGAGATGATAAACTCATTTTTTCGAAAGAGAAATTTTTGATTAAATCTTCAAGCGAATTTTTGTGATCGATGTTATTTGAAGTTCCCAGCGATGACAGCACATTAATGATTGCTTGCGGTTCCATCCCGGCGTTACGCAGATTTACCATGCTTAAAGAAGAACTTGTTCTTTTTGATACATCTTGTCCGTCTATCGAAGATAATAACGGAACATGAGCAAATTCTGGTGACTTTCCCGAAATAGCTCGAAACATATCAATTTGCGCCGCAGTGTTTGTTATGTGATCATCTCCACGAATGATATGAGTAATTCCGATATTGATATCATCGATCACAGAAGCAAATGTATAAACATAAGATCCGTCTGGCTTGATTATGATAGGATCGCTGATGCTGTTTAAAGGAATGGAAATTTTTCCGTGAACCAAATCGTTCCACTCTATGATTTCCGCATCGTTGAGTTTAAATCGCCAATATTTGCGGACACCTCTTTTTTCAAGATCAGCTTTTTCCTCGTCAGACAATTTCAAAGATGCTCGATCATAGACAGGAGGTATTCCTTGCGAAGATTGAATTTTTCTTTTCAAAGAAAGTTCATCTTTTGTTTCGTAGCAAGGGTAAACTCTGCCGATAGATTTCAAATACTCCAACGCCTCATTGTATTTAGGAAAATGATTCGATTGCTTATAAAATTCATCCCATTTAAATCCGAGCCATTTTAAATCTTCCAAAATTAAATTTTCGGACTCTATGGTAGAGCGTTCTTTGTCGGTATCATCGATGCGTAGCACAAACTTACCGCTTCGACTTTTGACGAACAAATAGTTCAAAATCGCAATTCGAATATTTCCAACGTGCAGTAAACCCGTAGGGGAGGGAGCAAACCTGACCTTTACGCTCATGAGTTCTCCAACGGTTTGTTTTGCGGTTTCTTCAACAATTTCTGCCACCAACCGCTTTTTTTCTTGCCGGAATTCGGAGAAATGCTTGCATTCCTTAATTCCTTCTTTTGATAGGTTTGCATAACTCTGGAAACGATCTCCTGCTGATACTCACTCACTTCTATCGGAGCTTGGAAATCTACTTTTCCTTCCTTCAGCTCGGGAATTTCGGGAGAGGGAGTTTGTTTCTGCGAATTTTTATCAGAGATATCCTGCGATTCAGCAACTTGGGCTGACCCTTTTTTTACCCCTGATTCCGCTTTTTTTGATGATTTCTCGGTCCGCTTAGCTTTCTTATTTGATTTTTCATCAGATTCAGCAGCTTTTTCTGACTTTTTCTTAAATTCGCTAACGTCCGTTTTACGAGACCTTCTTCTGTCTTTTGTGTTGGAACGTCTCGCTATTTTGCGAGTTGCCGGCAAGGATTCTTCCGATGATTCTTGTACAACAGTATTCTCAGAGTCAGCTTCTTGTTCTGTCTTTTCCATGTTTGAACGAGATTTGTAACCTTTTTTCTTTTGAGTAGATTTCGCTTCTGAAGCTTCCGACGAGCTATTTTCTCTGGTTTCTGACTTTTTCCCAGAGGATTTTTTGATGAAAGTTTTTTCAGTCAATCCTTTTCCCTCTTCTACTTCGGCACTTTCCTCATCGTCAAAAACCATTGGCTGAGGCTTGAAAATCTGCTCGATTTTGAAGTCATTTGTCGCAATACGATGATCAGTGTTGAAAGTAATTTTTAAACTTCCTCGAGATTCGATCGCAGAAATGAATGATCTCTTGTTGTTCAATATATACAAAGCAATAACAGGCGAGAGAGTGACGATAATTTCTTTAAACTCCGAAGCAATGCACGCCTCCTCGATTTTTCTCAATACCTGAATCGCCATGGATTCTTCTGACCACATAAAGCCCGTTCCTCGGCAATGGGGGCACACGATCATATTTGCGTCGGCAATGCTGGAGCGCAATCTTTGGCGTGAAAATTCCAACAATCCGAAGTTACTTATGTTTCCCATTTGAATCTTCGCTTTATCGCTTTTCAAAGATTCTCGCATACATCTTTCGACTTGGATATTGTTTCTTTTTTCTTCCATATCGATGAAATCAACTACGATCAATCCGGCAAGATCTCTCAAACGACATTGACGGGCGATTTCATGCGCCGCTTCCAGATTGGTTTTCAACGCGGTTCCCGCAATATTCCTTTCTCTGGTGGATCTTCCTGAGTTAACATCAATGGCAATCAGCGCTTCGGTGTTATTGATGACCAAATACCCACCCGAAGGCAAATCGACCCTCGTTGAATAAATCTGATTTATTTGTTCGTTTAACTTATATTTGCTGAACAAAGGGATATTCTTGTCGTTGTACAATTTAACTTTTCTGGAATGGCTCGGCATCAGTTTCTTCATGAAACTCTTTGCGGTTTTATAGCCGGCTTCTCCCTCTACCACAACAGAATCGATTTCTTTCGAGTACATATCTCGTAGGGATCTCTTGATGACGCCCGCTTCTTCGTGAATCAGGCACGGAGCAGAAGACTTAAGTGTCGTTTCTCGAATTTCATCCCAAATATTTTTCAGATAAGCGAAATCCTTTTTTATTTCGGTTTTTGTGTGTCCTATACCTGCAGTGCGAATGACAGTGCTTCCGTTTTCAATGTGCAGCTCCGAAACAATCTTCTTTAATTTTTCGCGATCACTCCGATTTGTAATTTTTCTGGAAACCCCACTGCCTTTTGATGTGTTCGGCATAAGAACACAATACCTTCCGGCCAGAGAGATGTAAGTTGTAAGGGCAGCTCCCTTATTTCCCCTTTCTTCTTTTGTAACCTGAACGAGCATTATTTGCCGTTTTTTGATGACTTCTTGGATTTTATAGCGTCGATAAAATTGGTAACGAAGCCTTGAAATTTCTCGGGCATCCATTTCTTCGGCGGTTTTTCCCGTTTCTTCGGCATACGCGGCAATGGCATTTTGCAAGTGAGCTTCCAACTCTTGACGGTCGCTTACTGGAATTTGAAAATAATCGTAATGAATTTCGCTGAAACTCAAGAATCCGTGGCGATTTCCTCCATAATCGATAAAAGCTGCTTGCAACGAAGGCTCTACACGGATGACTTTCGCCAGATATACATTTCCTTTAACTCTGATTTTTGAGCGGGTTTCAAAATCAAACTTGTCTAATTTTCCATCATCAACAACTGCAATTCGGATCTCTTCAGCATGCGCCGAATCTATGAGCATATCTTTTGACATATTCTTCTCCATAATTCTGAGTAGGAATATTCAAAAGTCTTTGCTTGTAACGCGGGTCGTCTGCCTTCGGTATGGCCCGCGCAGCCCCGTCTGATCGAAACAATATCCTGAAAAAATTTAACTTCCAAACAGGCATAATACCCTTTTAAACATTCCGTCCAATCAAATCCGCGAAAATAAATCAGTTCAATCTTCGCAGAACAAAAACCTATGTGGCTCAAATAACCACTAAAGGCAGTATATATGATTAATGGATAACTGTAAACAAACGACACAACTTTTTCTGGTATATATCATAAAAAGCTAATAAAATACTATAAATATAATAAACTGAAAAATAACAAAATTATTTTAGTTTTAGATTCTTAGAAAAACTCTCCAAAAAATGTATGTCGAAGTTTCCTTCGATTATGCGCGGATCATTTGCAAGACGTAAATGTAATGGAATTAAGGTGTCAACTCCGCTGATAACATACTCATTTAAAGCCCTGCGTAACCTCGCCAAACACTGCTGACGATCTTTTCCATGGATAACTAGCTTTGCGATTAAGCTGTCATAATACGGCGGAATCTTGTAGCCCTCATATACGAAACTGTCTACTCTTACTCCGGGACCGCCCGGGCAATGGTATTTTGCTACCGTTCCTGCTGATGGGATATAAGTATCCGGATTTTCCGCATTGATTCGGCATTCGATCGCATGGCCCGTAAATGTCACGTCATCCTGCGTGAAAGACAATTTTTGTCCATCCGCGATTAATATTTGCTCGCGTACAATATCGATTCCGGTAATCATCTCAGTTATAGGGTGTTCGACCTGAATACGGGTGTTCATCTCGATAAAATAGAGCTGTCCGTTTTCGTACAAAAACTCCAAGGTGCCGACGCCAACATATCCCATCTCGGATATAGCCTTCGCAATTTTTCTACCGAACTCATTCCGGAATTCCGGAGACAATACCATACTAGGTGCTTCTTCCCAAACTTTTTGGTTGCGTCTCTGCATGGAGCAGTCACGCTCTCCCAAATGAACAGCGTTTCCGTATTGATCAGCAATGACTTGGAACTCAATATGCTTTGGGTTTTCCAGATATTTCTCCAGATATACCACATCATTACCAAAAGAAATTCCAGCCTCTCTTCGGGCTGTCTCGTAAGCTTCTACAAATTCTTCATTGGATCTCGCGACCTTCATCCCTCTTCCGCCGCCACCGCCGGCAGCTTTTATTAGAACAGGATATCCCATATCATCGGCGAGTTTAATTGCCTTATCCAGTTTGGTTAGGGCACCGTCTGATCCCGGAACTGTCGGTAAGCCAAGACGAGAAACCGTCTTTTTCGCCATAATCTTGTCACCCATCATAACGATATGATCAGCTTTAGGTCCGATAAAAATCAAACCATGTTCTTCCACCATGTGAGCAAAAGTCGGGTTTTCGCTTAAAAACCCGAAACCCGGGTGAACCGCATCAGCTCCGGTAATGCAAGCAGCAGAAATAATTGCAGGAATATTCAGATAGCTTTCTCTTGGGGAAGCAGGTCCGATACAGACACTTTCGTCTGCCAATCTCACGTGCATCGCATCCGCATCTGCAGTGGAGTGCACTGCGACTGTCTTAATTCCCAGATCCTTGCACGCTCGTAAAATCCTAAGAGCAATCTCACCTCTGTTGGCAATCAGTATCTTTTTTATCATGGGACAATCAACTACGACTACTTAACTAAAACTACTCAATTACAACTATAGGATCGCCATACTCTACAGGCTGGGCGTCCTTTACGAAAATGTGCTTAACGGTTCCCGATTTCGGAGCCTTTATCATATTCATCACTTTCATTGCCTCTATGATGAACAAGGTTTGACCTTCTTCGACTTTGCTTCCTAAGGTAATGAAAGGATCAGCGGAAGGTCCCGGAGCCAGATAAACCGTTCCGACCATCTGTGCCTCAACTACTCCCGGATGATTAGACCAATCGTCCTTTGTGGATTCTTCTGCGGATGAATTTGATTCCGCAGTTCCAGTCGCAACATTCTGCGCCGGAGACTGAGCCGCCGCAACCGGAATTACCGCCTGCTGAACTGCTCTCAAAACTTTTATCCTTGTCGAATTTTCCTGATATTCAATTTCTGTCAGATCTGTTTCCCTCAGAAGCTCTGCAAGAGCGCGAACAGCTTCTGTATCTATCTTTACTTGAGGAGCCAACTTAAACCCTTTCCTTGGTGTTGCCAAAAAAACTAATGGTGGGCACAGCAGGGATCGAACCTACGACCACTACGATGTCAACGTAGTGCTCTACCTCTGAGCTATGTGCCCAAACTCTGGGAATCTTATACACCCTTTAAAATTTTTTAGCAATAGTAAATTTTTAACAATACTGCGAAACAGTTTACAAAAGGTTAAGGGAAGGTTGAAATTTTCAGATATCATTCATATAATGCTTCAGGTTTATGTGGATGGGTGTTTCATGGCTGGAAGTATTAACAAAGTAACTCTATTAGGGAACTTGGGAAGGGATCCGGAAGTTAGATCAGGTCAGGACGGTAGCAAAATAGTAAGTTTTTCCATTGCTACGACGGAATCTTGGAAAGACAGAACTACGGGAGAAAGAAAAGATCGTACGGAATGGCATAGAATTGTTGTTTTCAATCCGAATTTGGCAGAAGTTTGCGAAAAATATTTGAGAAAAGGGTCCAAGGTATATATCGAAGGTCAGCTTCAAACCCGAAAGTGGCAGGACAAAGATGGAATCGAGCGGTTCACTACGGAGATAGTAATTCCTCGCTTTAAAGGCGAACTTGCTCTGTTGGATTCCAGAGGCAGCAGTGATGATGTTGCGGATATTTCTTCGGATATGGGTTCAGATCAGCCGCCGGCGGGGATAGACGACGATATTCCGTTTTAATCAGTTTTTGTAGTATTTAGGAGATTTCTTTTGAGTGTGGAAAACGAGGACATTGTTCCGGTCAGTCTTGATGAGGAGATGAAACGCTCTTACCTGGATTATGCCATGAGCGTTATCGTTGCACGTGCGTTGCCTGATGTAAGAGATGGTTTAAAGCCGGTGCACCGTCGTATTGTTTACAGTATGACAGAGTGCGGGAACGATTATAACAAGCCGTTTCGCAAATCAGCCCGTATCGTCGGTGATGTTATGGGTAAATACCATCCTCATGGAGATTCGGCGATATATGAAACCATGGTTCGCATGGCTCAACCGTTTTCAATGAGAGTTCCCCTTGTAAATGGTCAGGGTAACTTTGGGTCGATGGATGGTGACTCTGCTGCGGCGAGTCGTTATACAGAGGCTCGGTTAACTAAAGTTGCTCACAAACTGACAGAAGATTTGTATTTGGATACGGTCGATTTTCAGCCGAACTATGATGGATTGGAGAAAGAGCCTGTTTTGTTGCCGGCTAGGTTTCCGAATTTCTTGGTGAACGGAGCCAGCGGTATTGCCGTGGGTATGGCAACCAATGTTCCGTCTCATAATCTCGGGGAGGTTATCGATGCTTGCGTTCTGTTGATCGATAATCCGGAAGCGACATTAGAAGAGATAATGACGGTGTTGCCTGGACCTGATTTTCCTACGGGAGGTATTATTCTTGGCAAGGGCGGAATTGTTTCCGGATTTAAGACCGGACGGGGTTCTATTACTATTCGAGCAAAGACGCATATAGAAAAGATTCGCAAGGATCGTGAGGCGATAGTCGCCACCGAGATACCTTATCAGGTCAATAAGGCGAAGATGATAGAAAAAATCGCATCTTTGGTGAATGAAAAGGTTATAGAAGGAATTTCCGATATAAGAGATGAGTCAGATAAGGACGGAGTGAGAGTTGTTATCGAGCTGAAGAGAGATGTCAATGCTGATGTCGTGTTGAACCAGCTCTACAGAGCTACTCCGATGCAGTCGTCTTTCGGAATTAACATGCTTGCATTGCATAATGGTCGTCCGAAATTAATGGGATTGATCGAAATTTTGCTGGCTTTCGTTGAGTTCAGGACGGAAGTTGTTGTTCGCAGGACTCGTTTTAATCTGGGGAAAACTAGGGACAGAGCCCACGTGTTGATCGGATTGGCGATTGCCGTTGCGAATATCGATGAGGTAATTCGTATCATCAAGGCCAGTGAAAATCCGAGCTCGGCGAAGGTGACTTTAATGAGTAAAGATTGGGATGCTGCGGAAATCGAGCCGTTGATTAAATTGGTTGATGATCCAAACAGTATCTATTCCGATGGGAAGTGTAAACTGACAGAGGTTCAAGCTCAGGCGATTTTGGATTTGAAGTTGCACAGATTAACGGGATTGGAAAGAACTAAGATTTCCGATGAATTGAATCAACTTTCCGACCGAATTAGGGACCTTTTGAGCATCTTGGCTTCGCGCGCAAGGGTTATGGAGATAGTTCGTACTGAGTTGATTGAAGTTCGCAATGAGTTTGCGACTCCGCGACTGACTACCATTGAGGAAAACAGTGTCGATCTGGATGATGAAGATTTTATCCAAAAAGAGGATATGGTCGTAACTATCAGTCACAGCGGATATATAAAGAGAGTTCCTTTGAATACTTACCGCGCGCAGAATCGAGGAGGTAAGGGTAAGACGGGTATGACAACGAAGGATGAAGATTTCGTCCAGGATGTCTTTGTTGCGAATACCCATACTCCGGTGTTGTTCTTTTCGACAATTGGTATGGTTTATCAGATGAAGGTTTACAAATTGCCTTTGGGAACTCCTCAGTCGAAAGGAAAGGCTCTCGTGAATCTTTTCCCGACAAAGGCAGATGAATCTTTGGCTACAGGCTTATCTCTACCAGATGATCTGTCAACTTGGGATGATTACGATATAGTGTTAGCAACTTCGCGGGGAACAATCAGGCGTAATAATTTGAGCGTGTTTGCGAATATAAATTCCAAAGGAAAGATCGCGATGAAGCTTGAAAATGAAAAATTGATCGCGGTTTCTCTTTGCAAAGCGGGAATGGATATTTTGATTTCCACCAAACTTGGAAAGAGTGTTAGATTCCCTGTGGATTCTCTTCGGGTGTTTTCCAGCAGAAATTCCGTCGGGGTTCGTGCGATTAAGTTGGTCGGTGATGACGAAGTCATTTCTATGGCGGTCTTGAATAACGGAACTTCTACCGTTGAGGAAAGGGAAGAATATGTTCGCTACTCCAATTGGTTGAGGCGTACGGGGGAAGAGCTTGATTTAGAGCAAAAAATGGACCCTCCAGCAAAATATGAAGAGATGAAAGAGCTGGAGCAAATTTTGATGACCGTAACCGAAAAGGGATATGCGAAAAGGACCTCATCTTTCGAATACAGAACCATGAGTCGAGGAGCTCAAGGTGTGAAAAACCTGGATATGAGTTCTAAGAATGGAAAGGTCATCGCGGTATTTCCGGTGAATGAGGAAGACGACGTGATGTTGATCACTGACGGCGGAAAGTTGATTCGTTGCCCGGTTTCCGGTGTTAGAATCACGGGTCGAGCGACTCAGGGAGTGATTTTCTTTAAGGTTGGCAAGGACGAAAAGGTCGTATCTGCGGTTAGGTTGATCGAGAGCAGTAAAATTGAAGAGAAATAGAGAAAAACAAACATGGCATCTATAAAATTACAGGGAATAAATAAATCCTTCAGGGATAGTCCCATAATAAGGAATGTGGATTTAACTATCGAAGATGGACAATGCACGGTGTTGGTGGGTCCTTCCGGGTGCGGAAAGTCTACGATTCTGCGATTGATTTGCGGTTTGGAGGATGCAGATTCAGGGGAGATACATATCGGCGATCGATTGGTAAATGATGTTCCTCCTGCAAGTCGCGGAATTGCAATGGTTTTCCAATCATACGCTCTCTATCCGCATATGACGGTTTTTGAGAATATGTCCTTCGCTCTTCAGGTTCGCAAGTTGAAGAAAGACGAAATCCGTAAAAGAGTGGAGGAAGCCGCAAAAATTTTGAAGATTGACCATCTTTTGCAGCGCAAACCGAAAGAGTTGTCGGGAGGTCAGAGGCAGAGAGTTGCGATAGGTCGTGCGATTGTTCGTAATCCTTACGCTTTCTTGTTTGATGAACCTCTTTCAAATTTGGATTATTCTTTGCGATGCCAAATGAGATATGAACTCGCAAAGTTGAAAGCTCAGCTGAAAACCACAATGGTCTATGTTACCCATGATCAATCCGAAGCTATGACTTTGGCCGATAAGATTGTTGTGATGCACGATGGTATTGTTGAACAAGAAGGTTCTCCGTTGGAGATTTACAATTTTCCGGTAAACACATTTGTTGCGCAATTTATCGGTTCCAGTAAAATGAATATTTTCCCGGTGACCTTTGAAGTATGTAAGGGTAGTTTGTCCAACTTTAGATTGGCGACAGGAGAGGTTGTTTCTGTTGATAAGAAATTAGATTTGAACAAAGGTTCCAAGTACCTGATGGGAGTTCGTCCTGAAGATTTGGATGTTGTCGCCGAGAATGCGAAAGTTTCGAGCAATTGTCTGGAGGGAGAGGTTATTCTTGCTGAGAATTTGGGAGGCGAGGGATTCGTCCATGTATGTTTGAAAGACGGCTATCAGATTATGTCTAAATCAAAGAAAACAGTACTGGAGCAGGTTGGGGAAAAAGCTCGTCTGTTCTTCGGATGCAACCGTTGTTATTTGTTCGATGAGCAGGGTAAAGCAATTTGCGGAATTAATTCTCGATCGATTGACGCAGAATGATTAAATTTCAAATAAATGCGATTGGAAAATTGAAGAAATCTCCGACATTTGAGCTGATCGAGGATTACAAGAATCGGATTCATAATCAGATAAAGGTAAACGAGCTGGAGTTCAAAAGATCACAAAATGCGTCCGAAGATTCCGTAAAGCAAGCTGAGGCAGAATTGCTTTTATCTGATGTTCCGAAGAATTCATATTTGATTTCGATGGACGAAACTGGCGACCTTCTGACAAGTCATGAATTCGCAAAGTTTATAGAGCAGAAAACCAATGAGGGGTATTCGTCTTTTGTGTTTTTTATCGGTGGAGCGGACGGATTGCATTCTTCGGTAAAAAAACGAAGCAATCGCATGATTTCGCTCGGAAAAATTACTCTGCCTCATATGTTGGCACGACTGATCTTGGTTGAGCAAATTTATCGCATCGAGAAGATAATGGATAATCATCCGTATGATAAATAATTGAAAGGAAAAAGAAATGATTTTTGTATTTCCAGGACAAGGTTCTCAAAAAATTGGAATGGGAAAAGATATCTACGACAGTTTTTCTTCGGTGAGAAATGTTTTCCACGAAGTTGACGACGCGATTTCTTTTAATTTATCGAAATTGATTTTCGAAGGAACGGAAGAAGATTTAAAAAAGACAGAAAATACCCAACCGGCGTTGATGACGGTCAGTATGGCGTTTGTCGAAGTGATGAGAAAAGAATTTGGATTCGATCTTTCTGAAAAAGCAAAATATTTCGCGGGACATTCTTTGGGAGAATACACGGCGCTATGCGCGGCAGGGGCGCTTTCGTTGAGAGATACGGCGAGAATCTTGAGAACCAGAGGAAAAGCGATGTCCGAAGCTTGTCCGACAGGCGGAGCGATGGCAGCGATTTTGGGATTGAGCCTAGATCAAGTCGAGGAAATCGTGAAAGAGTCGTGTGCAGAGATGTCCAAGGTGCAAATTGCGAATGATAATTCTGTCGGACAAATCGTTGTCAGTGGTCATGAAGAAGCTGTAAAAAAAGCGACGGAAATTGCTCAAAGCCGAGGAGCAAAAAGGGCGGTAATTCTTCCTGTCAGCGGTCCATTTCACAGTGAATTAATGCGTCCGGCGATAAAAATTTTGGAAGAAGTGTTGTCTGATGTCGAGTTTAGATCTCCATCAAAACCGATTATTGCGAATATCACGGCGCAAGCGGAAACGGAGAATTTCAAAGAGCTTTTGCTAAAACAAATCACGAGTAGAGTAAGATGGGTCGAATCAATTAGATATGCGGAGTCGCAAGGAATTTCTAAATGCATCGAAGTCGGAGCAGGAAAAGTCTTAACCGGACTTGTAAAAAGAATTTCCCCGAGCATGCAGCTAGTAAATATTAACTCTCTGGAATCTTCGGATTTGCTAAAAGATTTATAACAGAGTTATTCTTTCGTTAACGAGCTTTAAAAAATTTTCTAATTCGGATTGGGCTGGGATATATTGACTAATAGCTCGATCTTTTTTCTGAAGTCGTCTAATTTTTCGTTGGAATTTGCTTCGTATCGTATTTCTTTCCAAGTATTAAGAGCGTCGGAGTATGAGGCCTTCAAATCGGAAGGTATGCTTTTTGAGCTGAAAAGTTGATTATTGCTATCACTGAATATTTTATCTCCTTTTCCCAAAATCGTATTAAGATGAACTCTTGGATTTTGCACAACTTTACTAAGGCTTATCAGATTTCGTTTAAATTCTACGAAAATTGGATCATTTAAATATTGGTTATCGTTTACCTGCAATTTCATGTTTAATAACAAATTTTTTACTTTAATAAGCCGGGAAATAAGTTCTTTTATTTTAAGGGAGGTGCTCATCCTAGTATTTACTTCGGATCCAGTGGCTGGTTTTTCGAATTGGTTCACGTTCGCATTGGATTCAAAATTTGATAACGTTATGCAAACGACCAATCCAAAAATTATTTTTTTCACGACATCCCTCCAATCTTCTAATAGAACAGGATATCAATAATGTATTAATTATTGGTTAATGAGAGGGCAATGAGATATTTTTTATAAAATTTTATGGCTTCTATAAATTAATTAATAATTTTCAATAAATTTAACTATTAATTAACCAATATTAATTTAGCTTAATCCTAGGGAGTTTATGTAGGAAAGTAAATGGAATCTTTGGTTCAGTGGCATGAAGGAATGTTAATTTCTCCACAGCATTTTCAGTTAACAACAGGGTATTTTCAGCAGGTGATCGGGTATACGTCGGCGGCGGTTTTCCCTTTTGGATACGGTGTATTCGATCTTAAAATAGATACCTCATGTTTATCTTCAGGATTAGTTCGAGTATTGAAAGCGAAAGGCTTTTTCCGAGACGGATTGTTTTTCGATTTTGACGCGACACGCGACGATCCGTTGGAATTAAATCTTGGTGATTATTTTGAAGTTAATTCTTCCTCCACGAAAATTTATTTGGCGACACCGTCTCGTCGCAGCGGAGAGAATATGCTGGAAGGAAATTTGGCTCGCTATTATTCCTCGGAAATTGCTGACGTGAGGGACGAAAATACGGGAAAAGAGCCGATTACAGTACCTGTTTTAAAACCAAATCTGAAATTAATGCAGGAAGATCAACTGGATGCCAGATATCAAAGTTTTCCTGTGTTTGAGGTGGGAAAATCAGTTGACGGAGGCATCTCTGAGACGAAATTTATTGCCCCATTCTTATCTTTGGATAAGTATTCGAAGATTATTGAAATGTGTTCCTCTCTTGTGCGACTCATTCGAGACAAGATCTCATATTTTGCAGATCGCAAAGAAAATTTTGCTCGAAATCAAACGGAAGAATCTTTTGCAAATCTTCGATTGTTAATACAGGCAGTAATTCCTTTGGAGACAGTTCTTGGAGTGGAAGGCGTACATCCGTTCGAATTGTTTAAAGCTTTATCTCAGACGGCGGCGTTTGTGATGTCGATGAATCCAGCACAGTTGATTCCGAGACTGCCTGCTTATAAACATGAAGATTTATATGGCTGTTTTTCTCAGCTACATGACTATATTCATGGAATAATTTCTCACTTGAAACAGAAGTATGATGTTCTTTTGTTCGATAAAGTTCAGGATGAATTCAGGCTAGTGATGAATCCGCATATGCTTGAGAAGGATGAAATAGCTATTGGTATTCGCAAGCCGTTTTCGGCAACTGACAGTGATGTTATAAATTGGATTAAGGGACTTCAAATCGCCAGTGAGTCGATGATGCCTTTAATAAAAGATCGTCGAATTTTGGGGGCGGAACGAAGGATTTTGGAAAGAGGAGAATATATCACTCAGCCTAACGGCGTGACTATTATCGCGGTAAAAACTAAAACCACATACATTAAGAGTAATGAACAATTATGTCTGATAAGCAGTAATTTGGATGTCGTTCCGGAGGAGATTATTCTTTATGCAGAGAGATAGTAAAATTACCGATCTGGGCTTAATTTTTGGCGATTTCTGTGTGGAAATTTTCAAATATAAAACTCAGATTATACAAAAAACGGAGGATCTCGATCCGAAAGTGATTTACAAAAATTTGGTATCAAAAGTAAAAGGAATTCTTGAGCGTCAGAAGAGTATCACTTTTGAGCAACAAGTGCGGGAAGTGGTTTATATCATGGTTTCTCTGGCCGATGAAATCTTTTTGAATATTTCTTGGGACGGGAAAAAATTCTGGGAAGATAATATGCTCGAAAAATATTTTTTTGGAACCCAGATAGCTGGAGAAAAAATTTTCAATAATATCGAAAATTTGATTGAGAAAAATGATGTAGAAAGCTTGTTGATCGCGGAAATTTACATGAAGGTGCTTTCGTTGGGATTTAGGGGTAAATTCAGAGATGATACGGATAAAGATAAGCCAATAAATGTTTTCAGGAGAAATCTTTTTAATTTTGTTGAAAAGTACGACAAATCTATCAATATGGTGAGTCACAGGATGTTTGGCAAGGAGTACACTTATACGTTACCGACAATTAATAGACAATTTCTGCCGGACGTTTCGGTTATTAATTATGTTTATGCCTTCTTTGTTTTTATGTTTTTGGTAATAAGTTCTGTTGTTTGGCTGATCGAGACACGAGACTTATATGAAATTTTACACGAGATATCATCTATAGTGTTGAGAGCGTAAATATGGATGGATTTAAGAATTTTTTGTCTGACAGTTTACCTGCAATTCCCAAAGAGATGGTACCTGCTGTTTCCTTAGGATTGATTTTGTTTTCGATTATTTTGGTACTGATTTTTTTTGTTATGTGCGTAATGTACATAAATTCTCAGCCTAAGCCGAAGGTGATCACTCCGCTGAAAAGAGATGATTTAAAGAAGAAACAAGAAGAAAAGCCTAAAACCGAAAATTTAATTAAAGACGGAAGTTGCGAAGAAATACCAACGATTTCGGGAAGGTTAGGGGAGATTCTAAGTCTTTTGGGTATTTTAAAAATCGGTCCTATAACAAAAATGTTTTTCAAAGTTTTGGAAGCCATACGAAGCAGTACATACGACCTGAGATGGAGGTACAAACTTCCTTGTTTCATGATCATAGGTCCAAAGGGGAGCGGAAAAACAACTTTGTTGGATAATTTGAATTTTGAGCACCTGATGTCCGAGAAATCAGAGAAAAATTCTTTGTGGAAATTGTTTAAGGAAGGGGCGATTTTTGAATTTCCGAATATAGATCCGGCGGTAGATAAATCCAAATTTTGGACCTTTATCAGTGAATTATTTGTTTTCATAAGACCACGTCGTCCGCTTGATGGAATTATTGTTACAGTTCCCGCAGATTTCTTTATTTCAGGAGCTGTAAACGTTGAAAATCATGCCCGCGAAATGTTCGACAGGATATTTCAATTTCAGCACGATATCAATTTCAAGCTTCCGATATATTTTATAGTGACCAAGGCAGACCAAATTTTCGGATTTCAAGAGTTTGTTCATTTGTTGAAAGAAAATACAAAGCAGCAAATTTTCGGATGGTCGTGCCCTTATTCATTGGATATGGCTTTTTCTCCGAATTGGATTAACGAAATTTTCAGCACCATAGCCGATGGAATCCGAAAAGCGGGATTCTATTTTGCTCGCAAGAGAAATATAGATGAAAATCTCGAAAAAGCGATGCTATTCGAAGCATATTTTGAAAAAATTAAACCGATGTTGTCGGAATATTTGCTTACGATGTTTCGCTCTCACAATCCTATGGACGGTATGATTCTAAGAGGAGTTTATTTTGTAGGACGCCAAAAGGAAGTAGCGATTTCTTCGGGAGGAGTTGTACAAGTATCAGCCCTAATGCCAAGAGTGGATGTTGACGCCAGTTCGAATCATTTGCATACGGATGACCTGTATTTCGTACAGGATCTTTTCAAGGACAAGATTTTCAAGGAGCACAACATTGCGTATCCGATTTGGAAAGATACAGGAGGCATTACCAAAAAAGAATATCGCAACAAGCTGATATTTGCGGGGTCGGCGCTGTTTTTATCCGTTGGATGGATTTGTGGGAACGGCAACATCAGAACCAATGTTCGGAATTGTTACCATACAATGTGTACCGTAAAGAAAAATTTACTGAGAATAAAATATCTGGAAGACACTTTGAAGAATGCGGAAGATCAATCCCTGATTAACAGTCAGGCATCTGCTTTGCTACAAAATATGCCAGTGGTAAAAATGGGGGATTTCTTCTCGATTTTTGTTCCTCAGTCTTGGTTTTTTGGAATAGGAAGTTCGGTCAGATCAACGACGGAATTGGTCTTTGACTCTGTTGTGGTAAAAGCCATGTATATCGATTTAAACTTCAACACCAAAAATATTTTGCTGGGGTCGCACAAGTCTTTGAAAAAAAGTCTCAATAGTCAGAAAGATATTTTCGATGTGTTGAATTTTGAGAGCTTTAAGGAGCTATCGGGATTTGCAGAAAAAATCAAAAATTTGAAAAAAATAAGCTCCGAATATAATTCTATACGAAATCTGGAAGACAGCAATAATGTCATAAGCGTAACAGAGTCTCTTTTTAAGGATAAGTTTGAAATTACGGATGAAATGAGAACTCACGTTCCGAATAAGCAGATTATGCCGCCGAAATTTAATTTGGAGGATTTCCAGACGAATATCGAAAACAGCCTGAAAAATATCTTCGACAATTTTATAAAAGACACTTTGGATACGACTGTAGAGAAAGTCCTTCAGAATGTCTCGAGTGATATCGATCGTTTACACGAGGCGGGACAAAATTCAAAGGTTGATTACAGTGTTCAAGATTTGGCTAAACTCTATAATAAGGTGGAGTTGGTAGAAGATATTTTCAAAAACAAGAATTTCTCATGGATCAGAGAGAATACTTTTTGTCCGACTCCTGAATATCAGAAAATTTTGAAAGACTTGGAGTCTACGGGAATGGTCAGTCCCGACTGTTTGAGAGATCTGATGCATTTTGCAGATGTTTCATTTAATAGTTATAAAGATGCATTAGGAGCATACAAATCCAATCTTTCGGGGAAGATTTTGGATAACCAGAATCCATCAGGAGGGTTTATTCAGGTGAAAGGGGAATTGAAATCTCTATTGGATCTTCCTTTCATTTGTATAGTTCCTTCGGGGCATTTTTCGCGAGAACTTCCGACGGACAAAATGCTGATTTGGGATGTTAAGCGCTTAAAAGAGCTTTGCAATTTGATCGATAAATACAACGAATTTTCCGAAACAGTTCCTGAGGGAATGCGGGCGGAATATTTTGATATCTATAAAACGGTTGCGAAAAAATGCTTTTATCCAACCATAAAAGCAATGATCGGAAATGCTCAAATTTTAGAGGACATGCCGTTGGGAAATTCAAGGGCCCTATTCGAAAATTCATATAAAAAACAGGCGTTGAATATTCGTAATGTTTCAGTATCTCTTCCGAAAATAATAAAAATTTTGGACGAAATTATTTCGGAGGAAAATTTACAGGACTTTGGTTTTTCCGATCTTATAATTTCCCAGTATTTAGGATTATTGGAGAAGATCGATGCCTTGTTCAACACAGAAAAACCGTATTCTACCAGTTCTGCCTTGTTTGACGACTGGGACGGCAACGGAAACCCGCAATTTATGAAAATGAGCAGCCAAGCTAATATCAAACAGTATTTGAATGCTCAGTTTGAAAGGATAAAGTTTTTGGCGAAGGATTTGGCCAGTCCGATTGTGGATTTGCTGACCATTCCTAATATTTTTGAAAAAATTCGCGACAAGAAATTGATTAACAAATGGCGGGAAATTATTACAAATGTCGATGATTACGAAAACAACAAACCTGGTAATTCGATCGCAGCGCTGGAAAGCTTCATTACTGAAAATCTTTCTAAGGTGTCACTGGATAATTTTGATACTCAGGGAGAAATTAAGGACATTTCGCAAAATGATTCAGATTATTTTCTGTCTAAGCGTTCTGTTGTGGCAAAGTCTCTCATGAATCGTGCTGACACAGTACAATACGACAGAGTGGCATCGATTTACAATAAGGTTTACAGCATATTTAATAAAAAGTTGGTCAATAAATTCCCGTTCGGAGACTTTGATGAAGACGCTGAGATTAAGGACCTTGAAGAATTTGTTAAAGCTTACGAAGCGATAGATGCGACAGCGATAAATGTTTTGAAAAGAAATAAAGAGACAAAACAAGTCAATTCGCAGGTGTTCGATTTCTTTGAAAACACAAACAAAATACTACCATTCTTGAAGGCCTGTGTTGCTCAGTCCAAGAGTTCTGACCCGAATACTTGTCCGATGTGCTTTAACGTATTATTACGACCTTTCCCGAATATGGAAGCGTTAACATCTGCTGTAATAGACAGAACGTTTTCTATTAATAACATGCCTGTTTCGGACAATAATAACGGAGTGTTTTTTTATGGTAATGCTGTAACAGTCGGTTTCGGCTGGGTAGCTTCAGCGAACGAAAAACCGAATGAAGACAAAGCGGGGGGAAATCTCAGTGTCAATAGCAATTTTGCTGCCTTTAAGTATACCGGGACATGGGCTTTATTCCGCATGATTGAGACTCATAAAGTCAGTAAAGGTGTCGAATATTCAAACGGTGTTGTACTGCAATTTAACGTTCCGGTTGTCTCTCAGAAAGATGGCGCCGAAGTGGGCGATGCAAAAATGGTTTACAAAATTACTCCTATGATAAGGGACGGAGAAAAATTAACGCCTATGGTGTGGCCTTTGTTTCCAAAGAGTTGTCCAAACTTATATGGAGCAAAATCAACCAATAAAGAGGATAAGTCTTCTTTCGATGATAAAGATAAATCAGGAGCCGCTCCTCTAGATGTAGATGTATCGTTTGATGAGTAAAATTGAGTAAAGATGGATAGAGCAAAATTAAATAAGGTTGATTGAATAAAGTGAGGTTCGAGAGTTATGGATATAGAGAGCTTATTAAAACCGATATCATCAGAAAATAATTGCGGCGAATATCTGTGCTACGATCACGTCTATGATGAGTTAAAAGAATTGCGTCGAGAAGACGATGTTCGTTTGTCTCAAGGGGTTTGGCAGACTGAGCCGAAACGCGCTGATTGGACTCAACTTAACAAACTCAGTTGTGAACTTCTCAAAACTAAAACGAAAGATTTACAAATAGCTATGTGGCTGATGGAGTCTTGGATTATCGAGAGGCAATTCGAGGGATTTATCGACGGCTTAAAGTTAGTAAAAGGCCTCAGTGAAAAATTTTGGGATGAAATTTATCCGGCTATAGATTGGGAAAATCACAGCTACGATTATCGTTTGGCTCCGTTTTTTTTCTTATCGGATAAAATTTCTGAAAGAATAGTTTTAATTCCTCTCACCGATGCAGAAGATTCTCTGGTCTACTCTTTGTCCGACTGGATGGAGGCGCGTAGAAATCTGCAGATCAAAAACTCTAATGGAATTTCTCTTAAGATTATCAGTAAGCAGGTAGCCGTTACTACTCTCGAGACTTTCAAAGGTATTGCAGATCAAGTAGAGAAATCGATTAATCTTTTGAAAGAATTGAAAGCTTTTCTTGATGAAAAATGCGGTCAAGATGCGCCGAGTTTTCATCAATTGACAGAGTATTTGGAAGATATTAAACGAATTACTCTGAAAAATATTGAACTGAAAGAAAAGCAACAGGCGCAGGCAGCGCAAAAGTTGAAAGTTGAGAAACAAGCGTCCCAGCCCAATACCTCGGATGATGAAATGACATTAGAAGATGATAATAAAAATCAAAATCAAAATAGAGAGCCGACAATCGGACAAGCTTATGATGCTCTCTCCGAAATTGCTTTATTCTTGGAAAATAAGCAGCCGCAAAGTCCTTCATCCACTTTGCTCAAGGTTGCAATCATGATCGGTAAGAAAAGTTTTCAGGAATTGCTCGAGCTAAATATGCGAAGCGGTGTTTCGGTTTTAAATACTATTTCCGAACTATATAGTATTTTTTATAAAAAAGAGTCCGAACAGAAGAAGTAGTTGGTTGATTTGTTGAGCAAAATTCTGTTGGAACAGTGGTTGTAAGATGTTACAATTCCACAGGAGCTAGAGGAGGTTTTATGCGAAAGTTAGTGGATTTTTCATTGATCGGATCAGCTTTTTTGTTAACAGCTTGCGATCCGGTGAGTTGGTTGGTTGGCGGTACAGTTGTTGCAGGTGCTGTCACGGTTCGTGATAAGGAAGGAATTACTGGGCAAATTTCGGATACCTATCTGAAGGAAAAGATCAGACTGACTCTATTGAATAAAGACAAAGAGTTGTACGATAGGATCGAGTTAGCGGTCAAGCATGGTATAGTCGTTGTAATCGGAAGCTTCGATGATGAGTCTCAGTGTGAAAGAGTTAAAGATATCGTTGACAGGGTTCAGGTCAAGGATGTCTATTACGAAACTAAAGTGGAACCTCAGGCTAAAATTGGGACTTTTGCTGCTGATGCGGGAATTACTACTCGTATCGAGGCAAGTATGAAGAGCAATGGGAATGTGGCATCCTTGAATTACGATACCACTACGGTCAATGGAGTAGTTTACATGTGTGGAACGGCAATGTCCGCCTACGAAAGAGACATTGTTTTGAATATTGCTCGTAGCACTTCCGGAGTAAAAAAGGTCGTATCATATATAAAAATAGCGAAACCTGAGGTGGAGGAATAGTAACCTTGCACGCCAGCGTAAAAACGGTTGCATTTTTCGGAGTATCGGTAGCTGAAATTGACGTGCAGGTCCAAATTCTCAACGGTTTACCTTCGTTTAACATCGTGGGTCTTCCGGACAAGGCTGTTGCGGAATCTCGAGAAAGAATACGCGCTAGTTTGTTTGCAATGGGAATATCTTTCCCTCCGAAAAGGATAACGGTAAACTTGGCTCCCGCCGATGTTCAAAAGGAAGGAAGTCATTACGATTTGCCTATCGCTTTGGCCTTGCTTGCGGCAATGGGAATTGTTTCTCAAGAGGATGTTTCTAACGTAATTGCTATGGGAGAGTTGTCTCTTACAGGGGCTATTTCACGAGTTGTTGGCGTACTTCCGGCATCTGTTCATGCGAAGAAAACGTATCGAGTGTTGATTTGTCCGAAAGATTGTGCTCAAGAGGCTGCTTGGGTTAATGACGGTTTGGTTTTTGCGCCGGGAAGTTTGCTGGATCTAGTAAATCATTTTAAGGGAGTTCAATTTTTACCGAAAATTGTTCCGAATCGAGATAAAGTCGATACCATGTCGGTTTCGAAGTGTGGATGTTTCAGCGAAATAAAAGGACAATTGCTCGCCAAAAGAGCGATGGAAGTTGCCGCGGTTGGTGGGCACAATCTTCTTATGCTGGGGCCTCCTGGAGTGGGAAAGTCCATGATGGCTTCGAGAATTGTCGGAATTTTACCTCCAATGACAGTGGAGGAGTCGTTGAAAGTTACGACCATATATAGTTTGGCGGGAAAAATGGACGGAAACGGTTTAATTTTACGAAGACCTTTCCGTGCGCCTCATCATTCGGCTTCGCTTGCGGCGATAGTCGGAGGCGGAAATAATGCTCGTCCGGGGGAAATTTCTTTAGCTCATAACGGAGTTCTGTTTTTGGATGAACTTCCGGAATTTTCCCGTTCGGCCTTAGAATCTCTGCGGCAGCCGTTAGAATCGGGAGAAATTACCATCGCACGAGCTAATAATCATGTAACCTATCCTGCGAAAATTCAGTTGATCGCGGCGATGAATCCGTGTCGTTGTGGGTATCTGGGCGTGGAAGGGAAAGAATGTTCGCGCGCTCCGAGGTGCGGAAGTGAGTATTTGCGGAAAATATCAGGCCCATTGCTTGATCGTATTGATATCTACATAGACGTGCCGGAAGTGAGGGTTCAGGATTTTTATCAGGATAAGAGTCAATTGGAAACCAGCGACGTCATAAGGCAGCGAGTTGTACAGGCGAGAGAAATTCAATATCGGCGTTACGGCGGAAACAAAACCAATTCCGAAATCGAAGGAACGGAGCTGGAGAAATATTTATCGGACAAGGGACGTAATTTGCTATATTCTTTTGTAGATAAGGCAAAAATTTCGGCTCGCGGATTTTATAGAGTGATAAAATTGGCGCGAACCTTAGCCGATATGTCAGCAGAAGATTCAGTAGGCGAAAATCACGTGGCAGAGGCACTGAGCTATCGAAGAATAGTTTGATTTTTTAGTTACATTATAAAAGTTGTCAATTCGATTGATTTATGTAATTTTTTGCAATAGAACTGTCTTAGTTTTTATTTCAGAAGAAAAAATGAAATCAATTTTCCTAATGATATTACTATAAAATCAGGTATAATAAGGAAGGTCGGCAAGAGAAGCGAAAATGGTAGTTTGTGGCGAAGATTTACTCATTAACCTCAATTATGGCTTAGAAAGCTTTAGTCAATGAGAGCAAATAGAAGGTTTTTGTTGATAAGCGGTAAGAAGTACCTTTTATTTCCGTAATTATTTTTAACCCCCGCACCATTAAACGAAGGAACAAATTCTAGACTCTGTCGTCACGAGATATTTCCCCAAACAGCCAAGCATCTGATCTGAACAGCAGCAAGAAATGAAGACAAATTTTTGCAATATCTGGTTGCAAC